>JAOZSM010000018.1:14251-25329 GCA_029939675.1 Fidelibacterota bacterium | reverse complement strand
ACACTTTTTAACTGCAACTTCAAAAGTGCTGCTGCTGGAATATCGCCCTCAATACAAAATATCTCGCTATGATTCTTGAAGTTTTGATCAACCCAATCCTGTTTGATCAGCAATTCAGTTTCATCGGCGGACCATAACTCCAGTGAGAGTGTATCCAGATGCCATTCTACCTCATAAGCATGTTTCAAATAAAGTCCCAGCCGTTGAGCATTAGGTAGACCTGTGAGGTCGATATTGGGCAAAATGATCTCTGCATCGGTTACTGATGGATAGAATATTTCAGGTTGAGAATACAGATGTTCCTCAGCAGCTACCCAGGGACCTGAATTAATGGTCCAGTCTGTGAGATCACTAAAATTTGTACTGAAAGCTGTGAAAGGTGCTGACGGCAAAGTTACCGCAAGATACAGTGGGGTTTCGCCTGTATAAGGAGTCAGATCAATACTGTGTACTTCAGGGAAATATCCTTCAGCAGATATCTGAAGCTGAATGGCGTCTCCCTGCCAGTCAAAACTGGTTAGACCAGGTGATAGGATCAAAGTGTCCCGTTGAGTAGCATCCCAGACAATTACTGCATAATTATCAACACCACTGGTTTGGATCAAATCCAGCTCGATGGGATGCATGGGCATGGGTTCGAGACTGAAATCCAGGGTAGTTGCATAACTGTCACTGGCCATAATCAAAGCCACCGTATCCGGAGCAAATCCAGGTGCAGAGGCAACAACCCGGTAAACGCCCTGATTCACCAGTCGACGATAACGACCAAAACCATCAGTCACTCTAGGTTTCATCATCAATCCTTCGAGCTCAGTGTGACTCCAATCTGCTGCGATCTTTGCCAGACGGATCTGAGCACCAGGTAGCGGAAAACCATCAGATGCGTCAGTTACGATGCCTCTGATTTGAGCCTTACTCGCCGGTGATCGTCCCATGGCACGATCCATAAGATAGAAAAGACCTTCCAGATTTCGTTCCACAGTATCATTGATGATGGCAGCATTGGGCTGCAGATTATTGGTACCAACTTCAATTAGAAATTGAATGGAACCGGTCTGGGTGTAAAACCAGTCATGGGCATTGCCACGGGGAGTCTTACCTGGTGTTACTGCATAATTTCCATCACCGGATTCATTGATAATTTTCTGAGATAGAATGTTGGCCGTGGTGCTCATGATCTCAATATCCGGTGGATTTTTACTATTTTCCCATTCCCAGGAATAATAGATAATCTCAGGGGTCCCGGAACGGGCAGAATGATAGGCTACTGAAAGGAGAAATTTCTCCTGTTTAGCCAACTGGGCAACCGCTCGAACCTCTGATTCCGAGAAGGGTGTCGGACCACGATAGTAATCATAATCTCCAACCTCATAGGCATCCCCAAAGATCCAATTGAAATTGTAATTACGATTAAAATCAACTCCATCAATATCATAACCAATTCCGGGGATGTAGTCAAAAATGCCATTCCCATTATTGTCAGTCTTATTCTTGCGATAGGTAACATCCAACCCTTCATGGACCACTCTCAGTCCTTCCGGATTGTAGGTGGGCACCAGCCACACTTCCAGATTTTGCAAAATGGAAAGCACGTGCGAATTCTGGGCATCAAACCCTCTGAGCAAAGTGTCGATTAAACCGACAGTTATCTCCAAACCCAGAATTTCTTCGGCATGACACTGGCCCAGAAAAAGCAGAGCCGGCTCATCTTCATCAATTGTTGGATTATCTGATAATTTGACTGCGTAAATGGGTAGGTCTTCGTTATTGGATCGACCGATCTCACGTACATCCAGGATGTCCGCATAAGCCGGGATAGCCTGAATGGAATCCAGATAGGCACCCAGATCTTCGTAGGTGTGATAACGCGGATCTATGACTGAGTCGGTCATAATGGAATGTGATCCTGCCTGTAAAGCCGTCAGGATAAAAAGTGAACTGACAATTTTAATGAGTGATGAGCGCATCTCTTTTTTCCCCTGTCCAATCTCAACTATTTCAGCAACAGAATCTTTTGAGAGAATCGCTGATATTCAGAAGCAACTGTGATGAGATAAACGCCGCTGCTAAGACTATTTCCTCCCATATCCAGACCGTCCCAGACATAATTATGACTGGCTCCATTCGTGCCTAGTTCCTGGTTCAGAATTTCTCGCCCCTGTACATCATAGATACGAACATTCAGGGTTGCTCCGGCCAAATTTTCAATGGGGATGGTAACTGACCCATTAAATGGGTTTGGATAAGCAGCTCTCAGCTTGAAGTCCTCAACCAGTTCAGGAGCATCTACTGAGGAAACCGTAAATGCATAGGCTTGTGCATAAATATTGGTTAACTCAGTTTTTCCGGATGAACGCATATCCTGCCAGGCAAGCAGATAAACCAGACTCTCAGTTGTATTGCTGGCGAAGGGTATGATCTGGGGTTGTGCCTGGTTAAGAACTGCCAGACACAGGGGAATACCATCAGGTGCATGTCCTAAACTGCCCAACTCTGAATCATAAAAATACAGATCGGTGTGAATGCCATTCCGGTCATCCTCCCAGGCAACCAGATAGCGCGAGGCATTTACGGCCCTCAATGCTGGATTTTTATTCTCAAAAGCTAAGGCAGTTATCTGGTCAGCAGCCGTACCAGTGGTCAAGTTCTTCACAAAAATGTCATGATGAAATCCATTAAAATTCTGCCAGGCTGCATACAAAACACCACTATCATCATCAGTTAAACTCAAGGCCAGCTCTTTCTGATCACCAAATCCATCGGCAATCACAAATTCATCTATGACGCTGCCATCTGTATCAATGGTCAGAGCATAAAGATCGACACCACTGGTGGTGCTGTCACGCGTATCCTCCCACCCAACAGTCACTGAACCACTATCGAAATTATTTACAGCAACTGAATTAAACTGAGATCCAGGGCTAACACTCACCGGAGCCGACCACTCAACGTCACCATCAACAGCCAACTTTGAGATATAGGTTTTAATGCTATCTGTCGTTTCAGCTTCCCAGATAAAAATGATTGATGAGTCTGCCATGGCAACCAGATTAGTAATATATTTATCGCCACTTATTGTTGGTGAGCTAATATGAAAACCACCAGCCTGCCACTGGGCATCACCGTCAATACTGAATTTTTGGACGTAAAGGCGACGGAATTCGAAAGGATAGGCTTCGGTCCAGAAGTAATATAGATAGTTATCCTCACCTGTCACCAAGTGGGGTTTAAACTGTCCTAAACCAGCACTTGGATTAACGGGGAGACCTACCGAAGGCCAGGTAGGGGCAAGATCGTCACCCACATGTTGACCATATAATATCTCGGTTCCTCCAGTAATATTTGTGTAAGCCAGATAGGCTCCACCTGCATTATCCGGCGTGATCACGGGGTCAATCTGCTGCTCATTTCCAGAGAGTACAACTCCATCCATGTCATAAAGAATACTGCCATTTACATCCATGACCTGGGCCATGGAAACTGCACCAGTACCGGCCCAGCGATTATCTTCCCAGAAAATCATAGCTGCGTTATCGCCCCAGGGTAGCGCCTGGAACTTGGCTGCATCTCCATCAATCCCAAAAAAGAACTCCTGGCCATCAATGTCCCAGGATTGTGATCCAGTCAGGCTGACATGCTGACCCATGATGCCAATACTGCCTGAGGCTGCATTCGACCATAGCACGAGCACTCCTCCATCACCATCAGTCCGCACCAGACCGCCTGTCTGGTATTTATAGCCACTGGTCAAAGCCAAACCGTTTTCTACAAAGCCCATGGTTCCGCTGGGGTCAACATGTTGGAGGTAGATATCTGATTGTGGAAAACCACCACCTCTCTCATCCAGCCAGGTCACATACATTCCTCCGCCATCGGCCAGGGTAAATCTGGGTTGCTTTTGTTTAAGGGTGAATTCTACAACTGGAATGCCGTCCACCGTCCACTGGGGTGCTCCACTCAGGTCAACGCTTTGCATAAAAATATCGGGGTCAGTTGCATTATTGCGAAAATCTTCCCAGACATAATAAATCCGATCAACACCATTTGATTTTATGCGACAAAAATTCTGCTCTGAAACTTGATTTGTGATGGAGATTCCATCTACTGTCCACTCAGCAGTACCATTTTCTGCTAAAAGCTGAGAAAAAATATCAGTTTTAATATTATTCCGGTCATCCAGCCAGGAAATGGCCACAGAATTTCCTGCGGCCGGGGCAACTTTGGGATAAGCCTGGTTGCTGCTATGACCGCAAACAGAAATACCGTTCTCGCCCCAGAGACCAGTGAAATCAACATCCAGCCTTTGTCCAAAAATATCAGGATCATTTGCATCGCGAGTATCTTGCCAAACCACAACTACTTCACTACCACTGGTCTCAATGCTGTGTTTGGTCTGCGTACCTGTAGCATTTACCAGGACCAGGCCATCGGTACCACCAGCAGCCAAAGCGCCAGTCAGGGTCAGAACCGTTCCAAAGATATCACCTGATTCTGATAGTGAACCATCATCCCAGATCACATAGGCCACACCGGTTGCCCCCCGAGCCATATTAAGAGATTGTTGTGAACCGTTATTTACTGCGATGGGTAGGCCAGTTGGGTCCCAGGATAAATTTCCGTCACTATCCAGATGTTGGGCATATACATCACCATATTCATCATCACGATAATCGATCCAGGCTAAAAAAGCGCCGCCAGCTCCATCTGAAACCAGAACGGGGTCTTCCTGACGTCCCACAGCCACGGTTGCCCTGATACCAGTTTCACCCCAAAGGGTTGCTCCCGTCGTATCGACTTTCTGTACATAGATATCACGATCACCGGTCCGGGTATCAGACCAGGCAAAAATCATTTCACCTTCAGCGCCACTATCCCCTGTACGCTGCCATTCAATATGCACACCCTGACGAACTGGAACGCCGTCATCGATCCAGGAATATTCCCCTGTTGCAAAAACACTGCCCGCCAACAAAATCAAAAAGAATTGTCTCATTATTTTATTACCTTTTTTTTATAAGCACAGAACACCCCGGTTCTGATTCAATTGGGATCTAAGATCTCTTCCAGGAGCAGAATGACATCAATCACATTCACCTCCTCATCGGCAGAGAGATCAGCCAGGTTAAACTGGTCATCAGTCATATCTACGATGGCCAGAACAAAGTCCAGTAAGTTCATTAAATCATTGAGATCTACCAGATAGTCTCCATTCAAATCGCCAAATGGCAACTGCCCCAAAACAATATCCAGAGAAACATTAATATCTGATTCCTGCAGATTGGCTGCACTGGTTGTCAAGGTCAGAGGAACTTCATAATGACCTGGATCCAGATTTCGGGTCTGAATATTGACAATAAAGGCGCTACTCTCCCCTGCTTCAATCTGCCCGGACCAGCCTGTTGCTGCAAACCAGGGTACGGGCCGATTAATGGTAATAGCTGTCTCCGCCTCAAAAACTGTAGGTTCATTATAGTGAATCTGGAGACCGATACTGCGGGCTTCATTTTGTTGACCCACCGTGGAACTGTGGGTAGACCCATCCATGGTCTCATACTGGTAAATGATCTTACCAAAGACATCCAGGATAACCTGAAATGTGTACAGATCGCTGGTCCCCCACTTGGGGAAATCCTGCCAGGTAATGATACACTGGTCGAATTCGTTACGCCAGAAATAGAGGGTTCCCTGGGGACCTCCCGACTCATTGTTAAGATCCTCCCACCACGGTGCCAGTAAAGCTGCCGGTGCAGATGCACTGGGTAAAAAGGTGTTAGACCAGGGGGCCGAATTACTCATAAAGGAAATTGTGCCATTGCTGCTGACATACATTTCTGAAAACACATCATCATAAAATGGAAATTCAAATCCCAGAGATAGAGGCCCAATACCGATATCATCGGGATCACCAGGGTAAGGTAAAAGGTTGGTCTCGGTGGCAATGTCAATCCAATTATACTCTGGAGCACCATCTTCAGTACTTTTTACCCAGGTATATCCGTAAGCATCGCTGCCCTCCCGCGATCCGGGACTATGGTTCACTGCATCAGGAGTGGTTTTAGTCAAATTTTGATCTGACATGACTGGAGCCGGTGGAAGTAGGTCCAACCCCGCATTAAGATTAATGTTATACGCCAGCGGGGACTCACCCACATTGGTAATGACAATGGAATCTTGACCCGTGCTCCATGGATTCTGAACAAAAGTCATGGAGTTGCTACTCAAGGCTGCAATACCCTCAGGCAATCGCTCACCCCGATCAGTGGAAAAAAGTAAGGCGGAATAATTCGGCAAAAGACCAATACTGGGATCATAGAGATTGTTATAGGAGATGAGGATCCCGGACTGCGTATCCGGCGCTTCAATACCAATGGTTGAATAATTGGCTTCAACATCCATATTTTCATAATTCTGATACTGAAATTTAATATCATTGTCTGCTGTATCGGTAGGATAATCGGCTGTATTGTAGATAATAATTTGGAAACTTAGATCATTCTGAAGACCCAGGTTGCTCATATGAGTCCATTCAATTATAAAATAATCGGCATCTGCGGATGTCCCATATAAGACGATCCCTGGATTGGTTCGCAGATCATCCCAGAAGGGGGCCAGCATGGCAGAGGGTCCTATGGGTGATGGGATAGTGCGATTATGAAAATTAACAACAGCCTGATCTCCAAAAGCCGCCCAACCATTGGTACAGACCGTGATCTGCGTATAAGTCTGACTATAATAGGTCACTGGAAAAGGTAGGTTGATGGTCCGTGAGGCATCATCCTCTTCATGCAGATCACTCATATTAATAAGAGTTCCTGTTCCCCCTTGAAGTGGGTCCAACTCCACCCAATTGTAGGAGGGAGCTTTAGTGAAGGCCAGATCAAAATCATCAAACATCCGGTATCCATAAGTATCACGTTGGGAAGGGCCATAGCGATTGATCTCTCCCACTTGCAGATAATATTTCAGCGTATCAGTAAAATTTTCCTGGGTACATTCAAATTCCAGCTCAAGTAGCTCACCTGGAAAGATCTGTTCACTGAAGATCAGGTTCAGGGAATTCTCTGTGGTTCCATTGCCATCAATCTCCAAATCGGGACAGACCAGGGATTCATATTCGAAGGTTATCAAGTCATGGTTTATTGGTGTGAGGGTCATTGGTCCGGTAGCGATTCCCCCCAAATTCAGCAATTCGATCTCAACTTCAGCAGCTTCTCCTGACTCAATCAGTCCGGTAATAATATTCAGATCGCTGATGCTTACCTGGCTAGCCTGTAAGGGAAAATTCTTACTCCAGGTCCAGACACTACCATCGGCGTGCACTTCAAGATCAACAAGCACGGGATAGCCATGAGCTAAGCCAGCTTCGGTTGTGATATTAACAGTATTCACAACATGAGAACTCTGGGCGGGAATGCTGGCAATATTAATGGTATCATTGACTAAAACACCTGGAGTAGGGCTGGAAAAAATTAACTCGACATTACTTAACTCAGGACCTGCATTATACAGCGCCAGACTCATGGGGACACTATTTCCAGCGACCAGTTGAGCCCCTCCATCCAGAGCCCATTCACTTAATTCAAGCCGATAATCTTCAGCGGTAATTGGCAAAGTAGTTAAGTACGGGGCTAGATTTGGACCGGTAATGGTCAATTCAATTTCTGCAGCGACCCCGGCAATAAAGGGCAGGGAGATCTGACCATAAAGGTCGGTGTATCCGCCCAGTGCATTTTCACTATTGTAAAGAGCCACGTAGGCCTCTGCCTGAGGAAGACCTGATTCGTCAGTCACGCTGACCATGAGGAAATTATCACCAGTAGTTAGCATGTCATTGTGTTCTACGTTGATTGGCTGGGGAATCGCCGTCCACAACTGCATCCCCGGATCACCCAGAAGATTGTATATATGGTGATAAAATTCAGGAGTCTGATCAAAGGGAAAGAATGTGTTCTGGTGGTAATTACGCCAAAGCTCAAATTTACCCTGCCAAAGCGCATCACCCAGAGTGGTAATACCCTGATCAAAGATGCCGGAGTAGATCCCGATATCAATAACATTATTGTATTGGGTGTGAGTATAAAGCTCACTGGGACCAAAGAAAGCCACAGCACCCTTGGGATTATTGAAGGTACCGATCCTGGTCCAGACTTCACCAAAGCAGGGATCCTCGAATGCAGCAAAATTTCCACCTCCACAAACCACAGAGGTAATGACCGGTGTTTTTGCACCATTATGAATCAGATTGTACACATCAGTCGTCATAAAATCTGGTCCATACCAGCCATTATACATTCCAAAACCACGGTAATTCACATAACCAACCCCCAGGTTAATAGGGTCGGAAATATATTGGGTAGATGATTGATTCGGGTGATAGGCGGTAAACACTTGATCAAAACCATTTTCAACTAGCTTATCGGCCACCCATTCTTTGGTAGCCTGCGCTGAGGCAGCACCCCAGCTGGTAGAAATCATCAGAGCGCGTTGAAACCAGGCTGTATCAGTCATGTAGGGAGCACTCTCATAAGCAACGATCTTGCTGATGAAAGCGATCAGCTCAGACAGAGTATCAACGGAAAGACGTCCCACCATCAACTCAGGAAATGAGTCATCCCCTTCCAGCAGGGCGTAGGGATGATCCGTAACCAGGTTGTCACCCTGGGGATTCTGAATATAGTGACCGGGAATTCCCCGGTCTTCATCACCCACCAGAACCAGATAATCCGGGCGATTCTCCCAGGTGTCCCAAGCTTCCTGAATATAGGCTTTGATACTATTGGCTGTTTGACCGGTGATGGTTGTGTTAACGATGGTCACGGTATAGCCCTGTCGCAATTTCCAGTCAGCAAAATATTGGATGTAGGTCTCAAATATTTCTGGTGTAATAATTAGATAATGTCCCTTGGGTGCAAACTGGTCTTCAGGTAAGCTGATCGACCGGATGCCGCCATCCCGGGTGATTGACCTATTTTCAGCCACCGCCAGGCCCTGAAGTTCAAATTCAAGGGTTAGGGGAATGTTCAGGGTTTGATCTGTCTTATTCAGTTGGATGGGATACAGGGTTAAGGGTAGAAATTGTTGACCTTTCAGACTAACAACCGCACCTGGCTGAATTGCTGCAGGCTGGGGGTAATCGGTCCTGTTCCAATCATAACTTGTGATAGCAAGCCCTTGTTGTTCTGAATCCAGATGACCAGCAGGAGCAGATTTCAGGGAAATATTACTCAGAGTGAATGCATTACGGTGAACAGCCTGGACACTGGGATTCCCGACTGAAAGGACCGGAATCATGACGGTGATCAAGGGCAGGGCAGCCTCGCCTGGAGCCCCGGCAACACCATACCCATAATGATGGAAGGATTCCGGTTTTTCCAACAGGTCGTGCCATTGCGCTTTTGAAATATCCTGGAAATCCAGTTTGACATTTACCCCATCTGACAAGGGTACGAGTTCCATCTTTGGTCGCATAAGATCAGTTGCTCCCAGAAAACTGAGAGCGAGTAAAAGGATCGTTAATAATTGTTTTGATTTGCGCATTGATTACCGGTCTGCGATTTGGTAGCGTTTAACTCCCTCCCGGGTGGCAGCGTAAATTATGTCATTGGCAACAACTGTACGATAAGTGTATCCAGCATCAATCGCCTGGTCAACCCTGGGATACTCAGGATCACTTAGATCGACCAGAAAGATTCCGTTTTCCCCACAGCTCAGAATGGCAATATCATTCCAGATACTGATTTGCTTGACCCAACCCGAAACCTCGATATCAGCCAGATGGGTCAGGCTATTGTTATCCTCGCCCAGAGCAAAAACACTCATGCCAGCCATGTTGTTGGCACTGAGCAAATAGTTTTTGTAAAATTGGACTTCCATGGTCTCCCCTGGTGTGTCAATAACACTTAAAGTGTCCAATTCTACAACATCCAGGCGATACAAACCCAAGCCCAGCTCATCGTGGGCAATGGCCACCAGGGAATCCCGCATATCCATTCCCAGATTAATACCTCCGGTGGAAGTACCGACATTATTTGGCTCCCAATACTGAAATTCCTGATCATAAATCATATCAGGTTCATGGGTCTGATGGTTAAAATAGTATTGTTTGAAACCATCGTCGGAGGTCCTGTCAATAACGTATAGGGCAACCAGACTATCATTGAGTTGCCTGGCAATCATATCTTCATTGCTGCCGCTCCCGATTAGCCCTGAATTCTCTGCAGTTTCAATCTGCACACCATGAATATCATAAACGGGGTCAAAGGCTGTAAATTCCTGATTTAAAAGCTTAAAGTATATTTGAGCCCTGTCAAAAGTGAAAAATAGGCGTGATTCAGGTTCTACGGCAACTCTCAGAGCCGGTTTTGAGGTGAAATTATGTTGAAATACTTTGACGGGTTCATCTCCAGAAACATCCCAGATCTGATTTCCGGCCTGGGAAGCGGCCACAAAGACCTTGCTCTCATGCACAACCACATCCCGGGCAAAACCGATGGTCTCCATTAGATCGAGGTAGGTAATTTCAATAGAAGTATCATCTTCAATCGGATCAGGTTTTAAACAAGACATCAAAGTCGCGAGTAGCAAAAGAACTGATAGGGCTGTAATAAATCTTTTCATGGGGGATAGTGTAACTCTTATTTGGAGGAAATTATATATACATGTCTATAACGGATTTGAAAGCTACTCGAATGCCAAACCAGTAGCGTGAGAAGGATTTGAGTTCGCGTACAGCGGGATCACTGGAGTCTACCCGGCGTTCACGATAGCCTATAAATGGCTCAAGTTTGTAGGATTCAAAAAAATTAGGCAGGTAGCTAATATCCAGCCGAAATTCTTCCTGATAGCGACCAGCATGCAGGGGATCATCCAACTGCTCACTATCATAGGCTCGTTGGTCATAACGACCAGCCAACCGAAACCTTTGATTTGCTGATATTTTTAAGATCAGGGCCGGTCTCAGATTCAGATAGCGATAAGAACGATCCATATCATCGATCTGATTATTATTATGGGCCATACCATATTGAAACTCAAGATCGATCGAAATCCTTTTTAATTGATCAATATCAAATTTGAGA
>JAOZSM010000018.1:0-14241 GCA_029939675.1 Fidelibacterota bacterium | reverse complement strand
TACCACTATATATTCCACACATTTCACACCAATTACTGCCACTATAACAAGATAAACTATTAGTTTGATAAATTATATTGTATTTATTACCATCATTAGAAAACCATATTTTACCATCAAATTCCCAACTTCCTGCATTTTCATATCGTAGTGGGCAAAGGGTGCCTGGTATATCTCAGAGCGGACATTTAGTCGATATTCAATTCGATTTTTTTTCGAGAGGCGGTGCTCAAAACCAAGCCATAACCGATCTGTGCCAAAACTACAACTCTGGCGGTTAGAGAGAAGGGTTGCTTGATCTTTGATCCGGTAATTCCGTAAATAGTACTCAGGTAAAATCCAATATCCCATTGCCAGATAACGATAGTTACCCAGAGACTGTTTGATATTCAGAGAATAGCTTTGGTAATTTCGTTCAGGGATATCATGATAATAATGATAAAATACCTGACCACTAAAACGGGTCCGGCGCCCCTTAAAAAACCGGGGAGACCAAGTCAATTTACCGTATAAGGAAATGACATTACTGGAAGAGTAGGCAATGCCATCCAGATAATCCGGTTCTCCGGCAACTTTGTCAATCTCAGTTTCTGATAGATTCAGGGGATTACTTTGAAATCCAGGTTGCACGCCGAGCTCATAGAAAACAGGGGCAGTCAGACTCTGCATAAAACCCTGTGAATAGACCTGCCCTGATAACAGCCCCATCAGCAAAAGCAATAAGCCAGTTTTTCTTAGCTGCAAAGTATCATGCCAATTAAGGCTACTTTGTGAATTGGTGTCTTGGTGACAGATCATATGAATCCGGGTACTAATTGCCAGTTATCCGATTCAATTTGATGAATACCTGACGATCTTCGTCCAATAACCGTAATTTGATCTCGTGCATGCCTTTGCCTAATTTCACATCACAACTGCGCCATTTCCCGGGCACAACTGCATTTTGATCTTTTACAGATGTTTCTTCTGAGCGTCCCGTTGAAAAATAATAGGTACCCTTAACTTTTCCATTATCCAGGACCTGTAAACGATAATCTTCCTCACGTCCCATCTGAGGATCAAAGCCCAGACGGCTGGTTACTTCAAGATTGGCTGGTCCTTCCAGGGTCACGTAGAGCGGATGGTTTTTGAATAATGTATAGTAACTCAGCGATTTATTATTGGCAATTAGTTTTACCGGGGCACTTTCTGAAAGCGCATCAATTCTCTGCTTTTTACCTTTGGGAGCTTGTTTATCCTCAAGCATTCTGATCAGAACTGGACCAGATCTTTTTTTGGGCCGTAGGATAACCTCATTCACGCCAGCAGGAATACTGATATAATCCTGGGTCGCTTTGGTGTAATAATGGTTGGGATGCTCAGGTGCTTTGACCCCCTTGCTCAATTTCTGTTGATGATTCACTTGTAAAGGCGTATTCCCGTTGAGTTGAATCTCATAACCATAGGATTTTGATTTTGCCTTTTTACTGGTTAGCACGGCCCGTGAGTAAATTTTTATGCGCTGAGGTCCCTTCACCTTATAGACCAGTGATTCACCTTTAAGCGTGTAGTAGGAACTCCGATTTCCTGAAACAACCAGAATATCACGATACTTTTTGGCATCTTCAGGCTTGATCACACCAGCCGTAATACTGCTAAGGATCAAAACAAAACTTAATAATACTTTATACATAAGAGTCCGGTTCATATTTCTCCAGATGGTGTTTGATCATGCGCTTACTGTTAAGACCTACAATCACCACCATTGAAAGGAGCATGATCAGGGCTAATGCAGTGGTCCAGGGGTTGTAGCGCTCGCTGGCAAAAAAGGTCCCCTCACCCAATTCAGGGGTTGGCGTTGCAGCATAGGGATAGTCGAATTGCTTGAACATTGAGTGAATGTTAAGGACGTGAATAATTGGTACACCTTCGCGTCCAAACTTGGCCATGACACCCCCATTACGCATAGACTCGAATTGCATACGCCTGGTTAAACCGGGGGGGATTAATCTTGCAGTAGCCGCATCACCCAGAACGGCAGCACCGCCACCAACATTGATAAAAGCGCCATAATCCTTTAATCTGCGATTTGCCGTAAAGCGGTTAATCCTGCGTTGAACGGCATTGCTGAGACTCTCACTGGCAATTAATTCAATGTCGTTACGCCCAATCGCATCAAGAATATAATCGCGACCTTTGGGACTCAAACGACGCCCGATATCAGACCCTCCTCCCAGGCTGGCTGCCCGAGTTCGGAAAGAGATAATACCCGCTTCTACCAGAATATTTTCCATATCCAACCAAGTGAAATCTTCGATATTTGCGCCCCACTGTGATGCTCCAACAGAGGCCAGGATATGCGGAATTATGCCCATTTCTTCCAGGGCACAGACTACTGCCAAATTCCCGCCAGGCATGGATCCTGTCAAGGTCACAGCCACCGTATCACCCCGGTCAACTCCTGCCTTAGTGAGATAATCCACGATCATGGCCGCCACATTGGGATCCAGAACAGATATCTTGGCATCCAGGTCACCTTCATCGGTTGTGATGTAGGTAAACTGACGTCCAATGAGTCCGGTTTCGTTGGGATCATTCACATCATCCATAAAAATGGCTGCTTCCATCCGACTATCCTTCAAAACCTGCATGGCTCGAGTCATGCGCTGGGCAGCAGCAATTTTTACTTCATAAGCAGGTTCGCGAGTTTTCACAGTCAGCGTTCTGGCTGTATAAAATACCAGAAGAGAGAAGACAGCCATAAATACCAGAACTTCAACGCGTTGAATGGCCGGCCTAAACATGGATCACTCCCCCACTAATAAGCATAACGGCCAGCTGGACAATGGTAGCCGTAATAAGAATAACACTTATCGTTCGCACGACACCCTGTCGATCCATCCACGAGGCGATCAGACCAGGAATGATATAGCCAATGGTGTACAAATCCCAACCCATGGCCTGAAATTCAACAGCCAGATAATTACGTGAGATATAGCCAAAGAAAAATCCCAGTAAAAGAGACAACACCAAACGCCGCTTGCCATAGATCAGTAAGAATTGGGAAAGCCCCTTTACAATGAGAAAGACCAGAATCGAAATCGTAAAAGTTGCTACAATTCTGAGTGGATCATGGAGATACATGGCAATATAGCCTGGGACAATGATGCCACCCGCTGTGACACCCAACCATTCCGTCAGCCACAGACTGAGAATTATACCTAGACCAATGGCAATTTCAATCATACTTCAAATCCTGATTTATGCCTGATAATCTCCGCTTGTCCCGACAAGCTTATTGGAAAGAGTGCCATCATTATTAGTCTTTGCGAGGAGTGAAACGACGTGGCAATCTCGGGTCTGAAATTTATCCGTTGTCGCCTCATGAGCAGATCGCAGCGTCCCTCCCCTTCGTTCGGGACTCGCGAAGACGAAAAAGGTTCGACTGCTATGGTTGTTATTTTTCGTGTCATTCGTTTATTTCATCTTAATATTTTCAATTTTCAAGTTTGACGGTCTTGCAATAAATGCCTCTCGCCAGTCTACGCTCTTCGAGCTTCGCCTGGCAGGCAGGCAACGTGTTGATTATCTAGAAGATAGCCAATACTGCAATATATGGTTATTTTTAATGGCGTTATGGTGAACTTCATGATTTTTAAGATACTATTTATGGGTTCGTCAAGTTTCAAAAATTATAGCTCTTTTATTTAACTCTATATTTTCTTAGTTCATCCAAAATCTCAAAACCGCTACCAACAATATTACCAATTCCGAAGATCAGAGTATTACCTGGTTGGGCCAATAATTTCTGGGCGAAAATAGAGGCCTTTTCAGTAGTAGGGAATTTTTCAACCCGGCCTTTGACCCTGGAGAAAAAGGGCTCCTCAAAGCGCTCGAGATGTTCACCACGCACAAACAGCGTATTCGGGCGAATATCTTTAAGGATCAATTCCAGCAACTGTGAGCTCCGATTGACCCGATCAGCTCGCGTGTTTAGAAAGGCGCAAACGTTATCATACTTAAGGCTGGGGTGATTCTGGATCATGTTCCAGATAGTCCTGGTGGATTGGGGATCATTGGCAGCAAAGGCGTTAACCAGTGAAAAATGTTGGTGGTTGGACTCCAGTTCCCAGACCCGTAAAGCACCGGGGTCGGGCTGTGCTTTACGCATCCCTGTGAGGGCTTTGTCTCTGGGAATTCCCAGCGATTGACAAACCGCCAGGGACAATGCAATATTCTCAGGGTGTTCAATATGATTGAAACCCTGCATATCCTCATGGGTGATTGCATGATCAGTAACCGCTTTAACCTGTGTGCCGCGTTGTTCAGCAACTTCCTCAAAAATCTCTAATTTTTCCTGTTCCGCAGTGAAGAGATTACCATTAAAAGGAATTGTATTCGATAAGGACATGGCAATATCACGGAGGCGAAAACCCATTTCCTCAACATGATCAAGACGTGCATTAGTAATTACACTGTGCGTCGATTTGACCATTAGCTGCTCAGTCACCCATTGATATTGGGGTTGAACGGCCATGCATTCCAAAACCACAGCCTGGGGTTTAAATTGGCCAAAATACCGTAAGAATCTGACCTGCTCACCGATACTGGGATTCTGTAAACGGTGAATTTTGCGATCTTTCCCCTGAATATCCAGGATCCGTGGATCTGATCCGGTGGTCTTCCCCAAAACCGAATATCCGGCTTCCCTCAGACCAGCACAAATAAGTCGGGTTACACTGGATTTTCCTCGAGTTCCGTTGATATGAATGCGAATGGGAATGCGTTTAAGTGCTCGAAGATGAACTAACCATTCTCCGGTGAGAGCAGCTATCACCGCGAGAATCATGCTAAATAATGAAAATACAACTACATCCATAAATAAAAACTACACTCCGAGCCCTTTTAGCCCATTCGCTTTTGAGGGCAAAATATAGTTTGTACAATATGTTTAGTAAGATTGAAAAGGGGGATTTTAGTATAGTGATAAAAATGTCATTTATGGGGTTGGGGACGTTTGGGGTTAGGAGTTTTTTTCCTCTTGCAGAGTGCGCGGAGACGCAGAGACTATTTTGTGGCGAAATTTACGAATTTGTTTCCTTGATTGGTCATCCTGAGGTGTTCGTAGAACCGACTCGAAGGATAGGATGTTCCGACCCCTGAGTGATTAAACAGTAATCGTATCGCAGGACTACCTCAGCAAAGTGACTCTTTGGATCAGGACATCAGCACCAAATGCCAAGCGTATGAAATATACACCCGACGCAGTATTTTCTGCATTCCAGGTAATTGAATATGACCCTGGTTCAGTAACATCTTGCAGCAGAGTTTCAACCAATCGTCCGGTGATATCAAATACTTGCAGAGATGCACTGCCAACCATCTGGCCCCCAATTGTAAACGAAACTGTTGTTTCCGGGTTGAAAGGATTGGGATAAGCCCGCATCAAAAGAGATGCTGTGGGCAGGGATAGATCAACAGCCACCACAGGTTCAAAAATATGTGATCCAGGCGTTCCCGGAGCACCATTGTCTGGCAATCCGGTATCCAGCGACTGAATGGACCATTCACCAGAGTCATAACTAGCTTGACCATTGGTGACAGAGGCAATTCGTTCTGCAAAGCTGTTTTCATACCAGGCTGTGGCCGTTCCAACTGATCCAAACACATCAATATTTTCGGCGGAGGCTGTTCTTAACTGATACACATCATTTCCGTTACCGTTGATGGTCCAGGAGGTCTGGTTTGGGGTAGAAAAACCGGCACTCGCCATATCAGTTGAGCTGGCAGCAATAACCCAGGAAGCAGCCTCATTTAATGCTGTTGCATCTGGAATCGTGACAACCAGGCTGGGTTCACCCCCGTTCGATCCTCGCCAAATCTGAAAACCGCTGATATCAATTGTCTCTGATGAGGTGTTCGTAATCTCAATGAATTTTGGCTGACCACCACTGCGATTGCCATCCATGACCTCGCTGATGATCAAACCACTAACTGCGCTTTCCTGATCATTGGGATTGATAACCAGAATAAAACTGTCATTTCCATTTACCGAGGCAGAGTCGCCCCCGCTTACATTTGAAATGGTAAAAATAAAAACTTCCTGCTCCTCAGCAAAATCATCATCAGTAATCTGGATTTCTACAGATTGCAATGCCAGGCTACCAGGGGGAAAAGTTAGGGATGCTGCTTCAAATCCATTCAGGTCTGTGGCATCCCCACTTCCTCCGGAGAGGTTAATTTCGCACTGGGTGGCCAGACTGGGATCAGGATTGATAATGGAAAGCTCCAGAATAACTGATCCGGCATCTTCATCCACGGCCAGACTGGAACCGGTGAAGCCTACCCTGGTATGCGGCGCTAATTGACTGGTGAATATAGAATTAGCCCATTCTGGATGATCAATAAAGGGATTCCGATTGCCTTGATATCCAAAAACGACTTCATTCCGCTGTAGCTCAAATGCATCCACAGGATCCTGGGCGTTCCATTGCAATAGGGTTGATAATTTTCCAAAAAGGGGTGCGCCAGGTGGGTCACCAATGTCCAGCCCCGTAAAATCAATCAATTCCAGATCATAAACCATGTTGTCAGTATGGTACCCGGGATCATAGCGTACGACCATGTAAAACATCATGCGAGCCACATCACCCTTGACAGCATCCCGAGGTTCCCAACTGTCTGCATCTGAATAACATTCAGTGGCTTCCGCATGCTGGGTACCACCATTGTCAAAGTCTTTATTGCTACGGGAGGAATTCACACTTTCATCTGCGGGTCTTAAATGGTGACAATCGGTATAAGCGGTATCGTTCTCGCTGGGAAAGCCATGGGATTTAGACCAGACATGCTCCCGGTTCCAACGATTGCTGCCGTTGGCAGGGGCTTCTCCACTATTCAGGGTTTTGGCCTGGGAGCGCCCAGTGTAAAGCAGAATGACATTTTCACTGTTATCAGGATCTTCATCAGAATCCTTAAGAATATCCCAAACGTCAGTGGATGTTGCAGTGTAGGGATATTGGATATGATCACTAACAATAGCATGCAGAGCCGCTTTTAATTCGGCTCCGTCAAGTCCTTCAGCTAATTCATAATATCCCGTTGGAATTTGGGACCAGGTCAGTACAGGTAGTAAAATGACCAGACTGATCAACCATGGATGGGACAGGCAGAAAGCTGAACTTCTCATGTTGGCAACACCCCTTCTATTAATCCGGGGACATACAGTTTATTAGTCCTCGAAAGGCGGGTTGATTCCCGCGTTGGTTCAATATAGACCAAAGAAGCTAGCAGAGGTCAGCTTCTTTGTCAAAGATAGGGGTGTTCCCCCCTTTTTTTTGGGGAAGGAAGGATCCCTTGCAAAGGGACGGAGACGTGGAAATCGCGTCTTTACCCAGTGTCTACTTCAGTAAAGTCACCCGCTGGATTTGAATATCACTCCCGGATGACAGACGAATGAAATAAATGCCCGAGGCAAAACCGCTACCACCCCATTTGAAAGTGTAAGTACCTGGTGCGGTGATCCCAGTATGAAGGGTCTCAACAAACCGTCCCGTCACATCAAACACCCGTAGAGACGTTGCGCGCCACGTCTCCCCCAATAATGTAAACGAAATGGTGGTAGTGGGATTAAAGGGGTTGGGATAGGCTGGATTCAGCCTTGATCCAGTGGGCAATTCAGCTCCATCCACAACAATGGAAACCGGATCATAATTGGTCACAGTTACATCATCAATGATAAGATGAGCTGTCTGGTTATCATTGAGAATGCGAATCTTTACGGATTCTGAAGCCTCATTCACGGCCAGAGAATAAAAAGTATAGGTAGTTCCAACATTGTAATTCTGCGTAGCGATGGTCTCAAAGGCACCCCCGTCAACTGATTTCTGGACTTGAAATTCATCGGTTGCAGAGCCACTGCGTTGGTAATAGTAGAATGAGATAGTCCCTAATGTGTTGACTGCCGGTGTAGTGATGTAGGCACCATTTGTATCATCATTTATGGCAATGCAATAGTCGCCATTATAGGGCGTTCCCAGGGCAAAATTCCCAGCTTGAAACAGGTTCCAGGTACCACTGGTAAGATCGAAATCGCCATCTACATAAGCGCTGCCGCTACCGGTCTCAAAATCTTCCATGAAATGAGTAACGGTGCTGTCGCCGCTACCACCTGTAGTAGTAACAGTTACCGAAGTCTGAGCGGATTCTCCTGAAGTGTTAAATGCTGAAATCCCGAATGTGTAACTGGTGGCTTCCATCAACCCGCTTACTGCATAAGCAGTCACGTTAGCGTTCAGAGTGGTCAACAGCGCATTATCCTGATACAGATAAAAACCATCTTCGTTCGAGGCGTTGTCCGTCCAGGATAGTTCCAGGGTTGTTTCGGTGACATCCGCGGCATCCAGATCACTGGGAGCTGCGGGTCCCGGGGTTGCACCACCCCAGATAAGGGCGGTATACTCAGGATGGTCAATAAAGGGATTACGATTATTCTGGATATCGTGAATTGCATCATTGCGATCCAGCTCTTTCTGGCTCACCGGATCAGCAGCATGCCACTCCAGAAGCATATTCAAGGCCCATTCCACCAGTTGAGCACCATTGACCATGGCATTGTTATCCCAGGAAGCGTCTTCATTTAGATAACGGGTTGACATATAGAAATAATTCCTGGCGAAATCACCTTTATAGGCATCGATGGGTTCAAAGACAGTGCCGGTATAGCCGGGATAACTGCAGGGACCTTTTTTGCTGCCATTCAGGGAGGTCCAGCTGGGATTACTGACCTCACCGTAGGGATAGTTGCCGCGCTGACCATTTACATAACCATCGGTGGGTACCAGATGAAACATATCCGTGTACATGGGCGAGCCCTCATTGAACCAACTCTTAGGCCAGGAGTGTTCCCGGTTATAGCAGCTGCCTTCACCACTGTAATTCCCGCATTGATCGGTTACAAAGGTGTATTCGTAAGGCGGAGTGCCCCCTGGAACATCGGAATACATATCCCACACCTTTCCATTGGGTTTCACATCCGTTGTCTGAAAGTGGGTCCATAAGGCACTATAACTTTGAGACTGATGACCGTCGATAATATCATGGAGGGCTTGCTGAAGAGCTGTGCCGCTCAAACCTGAGGCATTATTATAATAACCATTGGGAATCTGAGCCCAGAGGCTGGAAACGGTAATAATTGTGAGTAAGATCGATTTCATAATTCTTCCTATATTTTGGCCGGCAAAGATAATCCGGGGCTTGCTGAATGGAAGTGCGATTTGTCATTTGGGTTGGGAGGTTGGGAGGTTGGGAGGTTGGGAGGTTTAGAGTGTTTTTTATCCTTGTTTATGGGGATATAATTTATTATTTATGTCCCTGAGTATAGGGACATAATATGCGAGAGCTATTTAAAAAACTTATTAGAGATTCACAGGAAAGAGAATTCAGTGCTATTATTCCCCGGGATTACAATATTCCAGTAAATTCATCCAAGATTATCTCGTTGATTGGAATCAGACGCTGTGGGAAAACATATTTACTTTACCATTTGATCCAGCAGTTACGGGTCCAGGTTGACCCACGTAACATTGTTTATATCAATTTTGAAGATGATCGGCTATTTCCCATTAACATTGGGGATATGGATGCTTTGACGGAGGCTTATTATGAGCTTTACCCAGACAAACGATCAGAAAAAGTCTATTTTTTCTTTGATGAAATCCAGAATATTGAAAATTGGGAAAAATATGTAAGGCGTATTTATGACACCTTAACGATTCAGATTTTTATCACAGGTTCATCCTCAAAACTATTATCAAAAGAGATCGCTACCTCGCTTAGGGGTAGAACAATCGTCTATGAGATCTTCCCCTTTTCATTCAAGGAATATTTGAACGTACGCCAAATTGATCCAGAATTGTACTCAACAAGTAACATCAGTCATATAAAAAATGCCCTGGGCACATATTTAATGGATGGGGGGTTTCCTGAGATATTTGGAATTGACCAGGATATCCAGAGAAGAATCCTAAAGGATTACCTGGACTTGATCATCTACAAAGATCTTGTTGAGCGGTATTCGATAAAAAACCAGGCGCTTTTAAAGCATCTCCTTAAGTATTTATTTACAAATATTGGGTCTCTTATCAGTTTTAACAAGCTCTACAATAATTACAAATCTCTGGGGTATAAAGCGAGCAAAGATACTTTATACGATTACATCTCCTACTTGCAGGATGCTTATGCAGTATTTACGCCCTCAATATTTAGAAATTCCGTCCGGGAGAAGCAGCGCAATCCGAGAAAAATCTACAGTATCGATAATGGTTTCCGAAAGCTATTTACTGTATCATTATCCGGAGACTACAGCAAGCTTTATGAGAATGTCGCCTTTTTACACTTAAGAAGGTACACAGACCAAATATACTATTTCAAGCAGACTTTTGAAGTTGACCTCTACTGTCGCTTAGAGAGAGAACTTCTGATAAATGTTAGTTACCAGATAGATAACCCGGCAACACTCCAAAGAGAACTGCGGGGACTCGTTCAAGGTCTGCAATACTTTAAACTCAAAGAAGCCTACCTGATCACAGCCGATAAAGACGAAATCATCAAAACATCAAATGGTTTCGTCCATGTATTACCAATGTGGAAATGGCTCCTGCAAGACCTGTAATTCCAATTACAGTTCCAGTCTAGCCATAATGGAATACCTTTTTTAGCCACCCGTTTCACTTCACCACGGCAGGTTAGATGGAACATTGATTACCACAGATAAAGAGAAAAGGGAACTTATACGTTAGTTCTTTGTGATAATAGGCGTTTCCTCAAAATCATATCCGTGAACATCTGTGTGCATCTCTCAAAAAAGTTCTTTAACAATCATAGGCAGTTTGGAACTGAATATGGTATTACCTCAGTAACGTCACCCGCTGAATCTGGATATCATTGCCAGATGACAGACGTATGAAATAGATACCTGAGGCAAAATTGCTACCATCCCATTTAACGGTATAGGTCCCGGGTTCTGTGATCCCATCATACAGGCTTACTACAAACCGCCCATTCACATCAAACACTCGTAGGGACGTTGCGCGCAACGTCTCCCCCGTAATTGTAAACGAAATGGTAGCAGTGGGATTAAATGGATTGGGATAAGCCGCGTGCAGGATCAAATCAGTTGGTTTCAGGTTCTGCTCAGCCGCTTTGACCGTCACGCTGATCTCGCCATGCTTGGTCACTTTACCCTGATAGTCAACATCAGAGAGCTGGTAGACGTAGGTCTGACCAACTTCAACCTGGTTATCTTTATAGGTGTAATTTGATTGACGAGTGACACTCCCCTGTCCTTCAAGAGTGGGATCAGTGTCAAAACCAGCGATTTTCTGCCAGTTTCCAGTTTCATATTTCGAGTTTCGTCTTTCGATAATAAATCCCTGATTCTCGACCTCAGACTCAGTGGTCCAGCTCAGGATGACCAGTCCTTTGGTGGAAGTGGCGGTCCAGGTGGAGAGTTCTACGGGGAGGGATTGGTCATTTGCGCCATCACTGTTAGGGGTGCCCGGAGTGTCATCACTGAAAACAGCCCAGGAAAAATCTGAATATTTAGTTCCGCTGCCTTCCAGCCCCAAAGAATGTCCTATACCGGTTGAACTGGTTTCAGAAACACCAATATCTGTTGATGTGACACCATCGGCTGCGCCCCCAGACGCTGCAAAGGTGCCTTCATAGCTGAGAAATTGGACCAGGGTGCCATCATGATCAAGAGCCATACCATCAGGTGCACCATTTTGAAGACCAGCTATAGCTTTATTAAAAAGGGTTATGCCATTTTCTGTTGTCCCCTGCGTGAATGTATTGAGCGCATGTGTGTCATAGAAAGTGCCCCCATTTCCGTTGTAGAGGGTCAGGGTAAAGTCACTTAAAGTATAATTGCCAGCATTTTCAAGGGCAATTTCCACGAACTCACCGGTGTCAGTTCCATCATTATCATAATGCAATTCATTAATCCAGACATTCACTCCCCCACCCTCCGATGATGTAAATCGAAACGTGGCATGGACCGGTAGATGATCTGAGGCATCATACAGGGCATCAGCAATATCTGATGAAACTGCGTTGTTTGTACCATAATTCACACTTGAATTGAGATGATTCCCGTCATTACCGTAAGTGGTGTAACTATCGCTGATATAATCAAGGTTATTAGCAGTACTCATGGCATCAGAGATCAGCATAAAATCAAAGCGATCATCCATTCCACCCAGAGAGTATCTGGTATTCTGAGTGTGGTAAGCTTCGTAATTTGAATTGTCATGCCAGCTCCCGACCTGATTAATGGGATCAGATACACGACCCTCATTGTCTGCCTCTGATCCCGTGAGGTTGGACCAAGCATCTTCTGAGGAGGTGTATAGATTAAAATCACCGGCTATGATAAAGTGGGTTTCAGAGGGAAGATCGTTGCAATGACTGCGCAAAGCAGCGGTCTCAGCGGCTCTTTCATCTTCGTTAGTAGAGCCGGTTGAAGCTTTCAGGTGGATTCCGTAGATGTAGAAACTGATGTTTGAGTCTGTGTGTTTTAATTTCACTTCGAATGCATCTCGCCGTCCATACAGGCTGGTAATATCAACCAATTGACTGGAGAGGACGGAGAACACATCGGGTTTGTAGTAGATGCCAATGCTAATATTTGAGTTACCCTGAAGAATCCAGGAATCGGAATAGCGGTTGGGATATCCGTAATTCATAACATCGCTGAGGAATGTGTTAAATCCATCCTCACCATGAATTTCCTGAACAACCAGTATATCCGGCGCGATATCGTTGATGATTAGTCGAAAATCATCCTCTCGACTATCGTCAGCTGTCGCATCCTCCCCATAATTAAGAGTGTTGTATGACATGATGATCTGGTCATGATCACCGGCTAACCCCGGAATGATCCAGAGGAGAGATATAAAGATTAACCTAAAGCCAAGCCTATCTTGAACCTGCAGTATACCAACTCCTTTCAGGGATGCGAAGATACTGTGTAACAACAATAGAAAAATACGATTTATCAGGGGTTATCGGTTCGTTGGGTTAGGGGGGTAGAGACGTAGCAATGCTACGTCTCTACTGGCCCAATCATATTGGAAAACATGTGTCGTAGACGCGATTAATCGCGTCTTTACATGTGTCTTTACCTCAGTAACGTCACCCGCTGAATCTGGATATCATTGCCAGATGACAGACGTATGAAATAGATACCTGAGGCAAAATTGCTACCATCCCATTTAACGGTATAGGTCCCGGGTTCTGTGATCCCATCATACAGGCTTACTACAAACCGCCCATTCACATCAAACACTCGTAGGGACGTTGCGCGCAACGTCTCCCCCGTAATTGTAAACGAAATGGTAGCAGTGGGATTAAATGGATTGGGATAAGCCGCGTGCAGGATCAAATCAGTTGGTTTCAGGTTCTGCTCAGCCGCTTTGACCGTCACGCTGATCTCGCCATGCTTGGTCACTTTACCCTGATAGTCAACATCAGAGAGCTGGTAGACGTAGGTCTGACCAACTTCAACCTGGTTATCTTTATAGGTGTAATTTGATTGACGAGTGACACTCCCCTGTCCTTCAAGAGTGGGATCAGTGTCAAAACCAGCGATTTTCTGCCAGTTTCCAGTTTCATATTTCGAGTTTCGTCTTTCGATAATAAATCCCTGATTCTCGACCTCAGACTCAGTGGTCCAGCTCAGGATGACCAGTCCTTTGGTGGAAGTGGCGGTCCAGGTGGAGAGTTCTACGGGGAGGGATTGGTCATTTGCGCCATCACTGTTAGGGGTGCCCGGAGTGTCATCACTGAAAACAGCCCAGGAAAAATCTGAATATTTAGTTCCGCTGCCTTCCAGCCCCAAAGAATGTCCTATACCGGTTGAACTGGTTTCAGAAACACCAATATCTGTTGATGTGACACCATCGGCTGCGCCACCAGACGCTGCAAAGGTGCCTTCATAGCTGAGAAATTGGATTAAAGAACCGGAGTGATCCAGCGCCAGACCATCTGGAGCACCATTTTGAAGACCACTGATTGCTTTATGAAACAGAGTGATGTTGTTTTCTGTGGATCCCTGAGTAAAGGTATTGAGTGTATGGGTCCCATAGGAAGTGCCCCCATTTCCGTTGTACAGGGTCAGGGTAAAGCCACTTAAGGTATAATTGCCAGCATTTTCAAGGGCAATTTCCACGAACTCACCGGCATCATCACTTACATTATCAC
>JAOZSM010000141.1 GCA_029939675.1 Fidelibacterota bacterium | reverse complement strand
ACACAAAATTATGTCACAGCCTCTTCCAGAGTCTCCTGAACCCATTTATTGAGGCTTTTTCCAGACTGAACCGCTTTAACATAAATCTGATGATGAATGGGAGGGGGGAGTCTAAGCACAAACTTTCCTGAGAAAGGTTTGTCAGGTTTCTCGCCTCTTTCCTTACAAAATTCAAGGTAATCATCAATGGAGTCCTGAAAGGCAGTCTGAATCTCTTCCACTGTTGTTCCCTGGAAGGTGATCACATCACGGGTATCGATGACTTCACCATGAAAAAGACCTGCTTCATCATCGAATTCAACATGTCCGGTATATCCGTTGTACTTAAGCATCATTTTACTCCTGCTTCGATCAAGAAGCGCCGTACTGATTTTAGGGCCCCTTTATCTGTTTCTCTTTGAGGGTGAGGTCTGTGAAAAACAGCTCGAACATGATTGAGATAGATTCGAACCCGAGACCCTCGCCCTTCACTTATCTCAGCACCCAGTGCATCGAGTAAGCTCTCTACTTTTTGCCAATTGACATCTGAGCGGACTGGATTTTCATATATTAGCTCAAGGGTTTTTCTATGCTTGGAACTCAGTGTCATTATGGTACTAATATGCAGTATCATATTATGCGATGCAAATCCTTTTTTCCAGAGCCAGTCTGACTGCTGAACGAATTTGTGTAATACTTGAACCGAATCTACCAAGTTATAGGTTGGAAATATCAAGGGAAATGAAGGCTAAATGAACAGGGAAAAATGATTGTCGTTGATCACGGCTATAAAATATGGTTAAAAAATGGCTATCGTTGTCCCGATTTGTCCACTATTCCCGAACCGACGGATTATGAGTCCGTGGCCACTAGTTGTTTTTATTGGACTTGCGAGAGGGGTGTGCCCAAAAAGTGTCCATAGATTAAAAAGCCCCTGCCCTTCAATGATCTCATGATGGCAGGGGCTTTAAGCCGTCCTGTTGCCTTGGTCATTCCCTTACAGAGGGTGATAATCAACTATTGGGATTGACAGGATAGACAGCGTGTATGAGTTGTTCACAAACTTCCTTGTACATTTTCTTATTCAAAGTGATAGACACTCAACAGATCATCGTAATCGATTATCGCCACAAAAAGACCGCCACTGGTATTCTGCACAAGGCGCATATGTACAACTTCTGATAGATTCTGCGTACCAAGTCGAGACCAGTCATTACCATCATACATCATAAAATTCGCGTATGAATCATCCTCCAAAGCGACATAAATATTGTCCTGATCATCAATCACCATGTCTTCCGGAAAAGCACCATATTCCGAATCGGTGTAATAGGGACTGGCAATTCCAACCCATTCACTGCCATTCCACGATAGTGTGGTTAAGCTCTCTTCAGGATTAGAAAAGGTGACGACCGGATTCATCCCAGAGTCCAGTTCAAGAATTACACTCTCTATCCAGGATGCCTCATCCACAAGACCAAAAGTATGAGCACCTACTGCATCCCAACTGCTGCCTTCATAGGTATACAGATCGGTCTCATTCCCCGAACTACGCATTAAGTACAATTGATCATTGGAGTCTATAACAAGCTGAGGTTCTTCACCATATCCGCTGATATGACTCGTGCCAACCGGACCCCAGGTACTTCCATTATAGCCATAAACCCAAGCCGCTCCCACAGCCCAACCATAAAAAGCTACAACTGGCACCCCTTCTGATGAAATCACAATGTCAGGATTTGATCCATCCGATGGTGAGATACCGCGTTCACCAATGACCTCCCAGGCACCGTTGGTGTATTTCATAACTGTGATCTCGTCACTCACATCTTCGTCTTGGAAAGTGACATACGGGGTACCATCCTGGGCAATGATCATATCAGGTTGATCCCCTGTGGTCTGGGCAAGATTGTCACTTCCTACAGCTTCCCAGGCTGTCCCTGAAAACCGCTGAACTCGAATCTCGTCATTATCATAAAGCTGGTACACCACATAGGGTGTGCCATCATTTGCAAGAGCGATCTCTACATCACTAACTGACTTGTTCAAGAAATTCGATGTACCTACCAAGGTCCATTCACCCGTTGCCGTATCACCCGGGTCATCCTCAGGGTTGCTTTCTTCACATGCAACAAAAAGCATCATCACCAAGCAAATGATCCCAAGATTAGGTATGATTCGTTTCATTCTGCACTCCTTTCATGAGCGATTCATTAATTTGTATACATTCCACGGGACCCATGACTCTCCATATCTGCCAGCTCATCGATCACGACCCCTGTCACCTGGCAGCCTGTTTCCGCAATGTTTGCAGTAAACGGCATAGGGATTGTCAAAGGGGGTATTACAGTCTGGACATTTCTGGATCAAAAGTGTGCCGCACTGTGAACAATACTGGCCCGCTTCCTGGACATGCTGGAAGTTTGTGCATCTGGGACATATTGCATACCTCGACTTGATTTCTCCATTATACCTTGTTTGGGCTGCCATCAGTATTCCTTATGACAAGAGCCATGCCATTTCTCAAGAGGGCTCTTTATATGCTGTTTTATATGTATTTATAGTTTTCATTGATAAAGCCGACCATCCAGATATGTTGCCGTTTTCTGCGACAGTGTGAAAGACGGGGGAACAGTTTTGTGGTGATCGGGATTTCAGTTTTGTAGATTGCACGCATGAGATCCCTGAAGTATTTCAGCCTCCTTTTGTTATTCACATTGCAGGCATTTGGACTGCAGTGGCAACGAGTACCGGTAAATACTGATGCAAGACTGAAGCTCGTACAGGCTGAGGCGACAGACCTCATCTGGTTGACAGATCAGAATCAACGCTTACTGTTGTGGCAGCAGAATCATCTCAATGTCATCGCTTCTCCTAAACTCAATGAAGGTGATATCCTCAGTTACATGGTATCGGATCAGCGCATAGTGGTCAGCCTGACCAACAAGTTGGAGCAAAGTAAATTCTACGAACTCGATCCACATAGCCAGACCTGGATTCCATACACAGGCAGTACGGAGGTTCCCGTTCGATACCTCACCTCGACGAACGAGCTCGAGTGGATCGCAGCAGGGGATTGGGGCAGGGTAAAGCTGATCACCCGGAATGAACTGGTTGATGTTCCGAATCCGATCTCAACGCATATTCTTTCCCTTGCGCGTCAGGGGTCCAGCTACATCTGGTTGGGAACGCGGAACGATGGCTTGTATCGCATGACCAGTGATTTTCAATTCAAGCACTTCATCCACCCCAGTCTGGAAAATCAGGATGTGATCGCCATCCTGACAGAAGAACCTGAGCGACCAAGCTTCGTTACAGATGGCGGCTGGATCTACCAACTTGAGGATAGCCTGCAAGTTCTCCACGCGCCTGAATCACCCTTGAACCTTGTGGATGCTGAACTCAGTTTTTCTGGAAAAGTCGTGGCGCTGAGTCGAGATGGTCATCTCTATGAATTCACCGATCAATGGCGCCCATTGCAATTACCCACACACTATCACATGATCCAGCTTTCTAAGGGTAATGATAGTCGGCTTTATCTATCCGGGACTCATGGTATGGTTCTCGTTGAATCTGAGAGTCCCACCCTTCAATTTTTTAATTACTCGGATTTTGCCTCAGTAGAATCCAGCAGTGGTTCGCAAAGCCGCGGCGGATTTTTTCGAGATATCAATGGTGATGATCTACCTGATCTATTTGTGCAGAACACAGGCAGGAATCAACTCTCCCGACTTTACATCAATCATGGAGATTTTCGTTTCAGTGATCAAAGCGAAAGAGCGGGACTTTTTGAGCATCCAAATTTACAGAGAATCCTGTCTACGGATTTGAATAAAGATGGGAACCAGGACTTGCTGCTCCTTGACATCAATGAATCTGACTATCGTTTGACAACACGCTATGAGGTTGGTCTCACCTCTCTGTGGTGGCATGAGCAGGTGCTTACCCTTGAACCTGCCGACAGAAATCTTACCGCTTTTACCATGTGGGACATGGACAATAATGGTAATGCTGACCTGTTAACCAGTTACCGATATGATGAGACCCATCAACCTGGACAACTAAGCCGTCTTCGTAATCAATGGGGGAAGCTACAAAAGAGCGAGGTTCTCTTTCCGGCTGAACAATCAAGTTGGTGGTCTGATCTGGTGCCACTGACCCTTCAATACGAGGGGAATGCCCTGTTTTATCTTGGAAGTCGCTGGGGCCGGGATATGCTGCTTTCGCTGAATGCGAACGTTGAAAGTCTCGATGTCAGAGAGCAATTGTTACCTGATGCCCGAGAGGTCCAGACCACGGGTGTCATTACAGCTGATCTAAATAATGATGGCAACACCGACCTTATTAGACTCAGTCGAGATGCTGGTCTGGAGATCTTTTTCTGGGAATCAGGTCACTTCAATTTCCGCAACATGACGCTTTTTCCCGACCCTCAAATCCAAAAGTGGCTATTGGCAGCGGGACAGGTGAGCCTGGGAGATTTCGACAACAATGGTTTCCTGGATATCTTTCTTACATCACGCCCACAATACGGTGAGCGTAATCTGCTCTTCCTGAATTATAGAGGTGAGTATTTTTCTGAGATAGCGCGTGAAGCCGGGGTAGATATACCTGTGCTCCACGGGGTTGCCTGTGCAGATCTTGACAGGGATGGTGACCTGGATATCTATGGGTTTAATGATGGCTCCAACCCATTGTGGGTGAATAATCATAATCGAGGTAACTTCCTGTCTGTTCAGCTAGAGGGCAGCAGAAACAACGCTGATGGTTTTGGGGCCGAACTCTGGGTTTATCCGGCAGGACATATTCACGATGCTGACAAGATCTGGGCATATCGACGTATCGATCCCTTTAATCACAATACCGTGGCACAGAATGAAGCTTGGCAGCATGTGGGCTTAGACACACTCCAGGAGATAGATCTGGTAGTGTGCTTTCCTAATGGTGATGAGGCAATCCATCTGGGTGTACAGGCTGGAAGTCATCTAGTGGTCTGGGACAGGCAGGGTGTATTTAAGTATCTTGCTCAACTAAAGTGGATCGGATTGCGCCATATGCAAAACGCCTCCCTTCAATTGACCTTGCTGGCCTTTACAATACTGCTGGCCATCGTACTGTTTGCGGTTCCAAAACTCCAAACAGTCTATCAAGCGTCTTCCGTGTTCACCCTGGGAGCGATTATTGGAGTTGTAACCCTGTTCTGGTTACTGAGCTATTTTTTCAGGAACGCTGGCGTTATTGGTGTATTCATTGTGCCCTTAGGAATTCCCTTAATTATTTCATCTATCCCACTGATGGTGATCCAGGCTTACCGCTATCTTTCCAGGCAAATGCCTCGTGAAATGCGCTACGACTCCCTGCTTGAAGAAGTATTGGTATTCTCACACGGAGCCTGGGCACAACGCAATATTCAGAGTGTCTTGCTCCATCTGGAAAACCTGGCAAGCGGAGGTGAGGAAGACCCGGAAGTGCATAGGCATCTTCACGACAGGTTGCGAACACTGAATGAGTTGACACTGCCAGCAATTAAGTCTGTAATTAATCTTGCCCAGTCCTGCGGACTTCGTGGGGTGGATTTTACATCTCCTTTAGAGCATTTAACTGAGATCCAACTGGGAGCGAGCAGATTGCTTGCCGAGAAGCCCCTCACCAGACCTGAGCTACGAAAACTGAGTCATTATATTAGAGACGTCCAGGAGCAGACACGTCAGATACGTCATCATACCGTTGCCCATTTCACCATAAATCTAAATCAGGTCATCCAGCAGATTGCAGACTCTCTGATTTCAGAACCTAAAATGCAAAACGTCCAGCTCGATGTCGACTTGCCGAATACTGTGTGCTGGGGAATGGTCAAAAGCTCCGCTCTGGCGGCGATCCTGGACAATGCCATAGAGAACAGCCTGAGGGCGGTGAAAAACCAATCCAGGCGAAGTATAATTATCAAGTTAAATCCCGAACGGCTTCATCATGTTATTGAGATACAGGATTCGGGACATGGTATTCCAAAAGAGAACTGGGAAAGCATTTTTCAAGCATCTGAATCAGGGGATGACAGCACGGGAACAGGGCTTTTTCACAGCCGTGAACTATTAAGGTCTGTTGGTGGTTCCATCAAAATCAAAGAAAGTTCAGAACTGCTTGGCACCACACTCATGATCAGGCTACAGAAAGGTCACTATGAAGAGTAAAGCACATATTCTTATCATCGATGATGATCATGATTTTGCAACTGATCTGGCCCTGTTGCTCAAATCGCAGTACAGAGTTTCGTTAGCCTATTCTGGCTCTGAGGGGCTGCAGGCGAATCAGCGTTTGGAGCCGGACTTGGTACTCCTGGACCTCATGCTGGGAGAAACGGATGGTATAGAGATTCTGAAGAAGCTACTCATTGAAAATGGTCAGCTACCTGTCATCATGATCACAGATTACGCCTCGATAGAAACTGCTGTGGAAGCCATCCAGACCGGAGCTGTTGAATATATCTCCAAGATGCCACATCGTGATGAATTGCTGGTGACGATCGAAAAAGCACTTTTACAGCACAGTTTACTGCTTGAATCACAGGCATTACAAAGAGAGAGTGCTCGGCGGTTTGCAAAAATGGTAGGCGTAAGTGCTGCCCTAAATGAGGTTAAAAACCGAATTTCACTGAGCGCCGAGAACAGGTTCCCTGTACTGATTACCGGGGAGAGCGGAACTGGTAAAGAACTGGTTGCAAGACAAATACATATGCGCAGCCCCAGGAAGGGAAAGCCCTTCATTACACTGAACTGCGCGGCAATCCCCAGAGAGCTGGCAGAAAGCGAACTGTTCGGCCATGAGCGGGGATCCTTTACAGGGGCAACTCAGAGAAAGGCGGGACTATTTGAGATTGCACATGAAGGCGTTCTATTTTTAGACGAGATCGGCGAGCTGGATCTTGATATCCAGGTCAAGTTGCTACGCGTATTGCAGGAGGGAGAGTTTAGTCGTGTTGGCAGTAATTCAACCCGTGTAACCAATGCTCGCATTTTAGCTGCAACAAATATGGATTTGCTTCAGGCTGTAGAAAAGGGGACCTTTCGGGAAGATCTGTTTTACCGCCTGGATGTGCTTCAGGTAAACGTGCCACCCCTGCGAGAACGGAAAGAGGATATTCCCCTGCTGGTGGAACATTTTCTGCAACTTGCTTGCCTGGATATGAAAGTCCCCCTGAAAACAATTTCGCAAAAGGCTCTGGAAGTATTGATCCAATATTCCTGGCCTGGAAATATTCGGGAATTGCGCAATGTCCTGATGCGTGCAGTGGTATTGAGTGAGACAAGCCAGATCGATGCGGCAGATCTGGAGGTTAGTTTCCCGTCAATATCTGGTAATAAAAGAATCAGTGATCCCTTAGAGCTTAATCTTGAATCCTTTTACCAAGAAAGGCAGCAGGCGGCTGAACGCGCACGTCGCCAGGTCGAAGCCAGTTTTGTCAAGCAACTACTTGCCAAATTTAATGATAATGTTTCACTGGCTGCACGGGAATTAAAAATGAATAGAACAAGCCTGCACAAAATGATCAGCAGGACAAAAGCGAGAGGATGAAGCGAATATTGCGGGACACCGATTACGGATTGAAGGATGCAGGCCCACGAGCGTTTTGTCAGCTGCGCCTCTACCCTCTTCAGAAACGACCACTGCTACCTCCTTCTGAGTGAACCCAATCAAATTTCTGCGTGCCCTGATCCAAAAACAAAAAGAGACCAGCAGAAGCTGATCTCTTTTTGTTGTGGGCCCACAGGGACTTGAACCCCGAACCGACGGATTATGATTCCTAGGCCACTAGTTGTTATTATTAGACTTACAGACAGGGTGTGACTGGAAAGTGACCATAGTGTGAAAAGCCCCTGAGTTTTGAGGTCAGGGGCTTTGAATTTTAAATATTTGGTGAAGCTACTTCAGGTAAAGCATCTTGATTGTCTGATAAAATGACTCAACCA
>JAOZSM010000140.1 GCA_029939675.1 Fidelibacterota bacterium | reverse complement strand
TCATCCTTAAGTGCATAGCAGCCCACGACTTAAGTCGTGGGTTTCTGATTCGTTATTTTAAGAAGAACCGTTTCAACGGTTTGTTTTCAGACATTAAGAACAGACACTATTAGATCACGGTAGTACAGGAGAAAAACTTAAACCATGCGACTAACAATCTTATTTATCCTAATTTCCGCAATTTCCTGGGCGCAAAGTCCCCGTAACATTAATGCCCGCGATCTGATCTCCTTTCCAAGTATTCGTAATTTGGAGCTAAATGCTGAGCATGAGATTATTGTCTACGAATTGCGAAATACCGATTTAATAGCAAATACCTACCGCAAACATCTCTGGGTAATGAAAACTGATGGGAGTCAAAATCGCCAATTCACTTATAGTTCTGCTGATGAATGGAATCCTCAAATAAGCCCCACCGGGGAGTGTGTAGCCTTCTTTTCTGACCGCCCGGATGAGCAGGATAAACAAAATACACGTATCTGGGCCATGTCCCTGGCTGGTGGTGAAGCAAAGCCACTCACCCCTCCTGATCGCAGCATACTTGATTTCAAATGGAGTTCTGATGGCTGTTTCATCTACTATCTCAGCCCCGAAGTCAAAGCCAAACAAACCGAAACCTGGGCAAAACAACGTGAAAAATCAGGCTTTGATGCCATCGACCGAACAGCTGAAAAACCCAGGGTGGAACTATGGTCTGTCGATCGGAGTAATGCCAAGAATAAGCGCCTATTTGTTGGAGATCCTGGCCTCCTGGCTTTTGATGTTGATCCTTCAGGTGAAATTCTGGTCTACAGCACCAACTATACCGGGGATGATAATGATTGGGTGGAAACAGATCTATTCCTCTTCTCTCTGCGTGACAGTAGTGCCCTGGGTCAACTGACCAACGCAAAAGGGGCAGAAGACTCTCCTGTTTTCGCTCCCAATGGCAGAACCATTGCTTATGAACGACCACAAGATCCTCGCAAACCCTTTTCGCAAGCGGAAGTGGAAACCATTAATCTGGATGGGAGCGGGATTACTCGTATCACCAAAGATCTTGATCTCAATGTAGCTGATTTTGCGTGGTCCTCTAACCAGACGCTGCTGCTAGAGGTCAATCAGGGCATGAACAATCATTTGTATTCTGTGACCTTGAGCGGACAGGCAATCGCACTTAGTGGTGGAGCAGCCTATATTTATCACAGCTCAGTAAATCCTGATTCTCCCCTGATTGCAGCTGTACGTCAGACGGCTGATGGTCTGGGAGAAATTGTCCTTAGTAAAGGTCAGGGGCATCCCTGGAAGCCACTCACGACCTATAGCGATATCCTCGAGAATTTGACAATCCACCCTCAAACAGTTTTTCAGTGGATCAGTAGAGATGAGCGCTTTCGATTACAGGGACTGGTCGTCCTGCCTCAATTTTCCGGAACGGAACCCCTACCCCTGATTGTGGACATCCATGGCGGACCGGCCGGCAGGACTGACATCGCGCTGGAACAGTTTGCCATGTACCAGGCCTGGGCCTCCCAGGGTTTTGCTGTCTTTTCTCCCAATTATAGAGGCAGTGAAGGATATTCTGCTGCTTTTCAAGTAGCCAACTACCGTGATCTAGGTGGTGGTGATTACCATGATATCATGAGTGGTGTGAAGGATCTGATCAAACGCGGGGTAGCTCATCCAGACAGTCTGGTGATCATGGGCGGTTCCTATGGTGGCTATATGACCAATTGGGTAATAACTCAAACCAACCGCTTTAAGGTTGCGGTCAGCCGCTATGGTATCTTTGATTTAAAAAGTGATTTTTCCAACTCCAATTTTGCTCAATGGGAACTGGATTACCTGGGGAAACCATACTGGGATGATCCCAGTCAGTATCGTCGAATGTCTCCCTCCTCCTTTATCAAAAAAGCTAAAACACCAACCCTGATCCTGCACGGAGCAGATGATGAGAACACCTTTACTTCCAACTCCAGAGAATTGGCCCGAGCTTTGAAAACGTTAGCGGTTCCGCACCGCTTTTTCCTCTACCCCAGAGAGGGTCATGGCATGGGTGAGCCCAATCACCGCCTGGATGTCTTTCATCGTCAATTAAGCTGGGTAAATCATCATCTGGGACGAGATCAGGCGTTGAGTGGTGAAGACTGGCTAGGTCAAACAATCCGGGTCCAGGTGCTTTGGGCTAATAATAAGGCTAGCTTTATAAACAGGCCTGACGAAAAGTTTCTCCAGATAAAACTACTCCTGGATGGATCACGCCTCAAACAGACTAAAATACTGAATTTAACAGACTTTCAGCTTGGCCCAGGACAGGTTTGTGTAAGCGGATTACCCAGTGGACAAATTCTAGCACCAGCAGAGCATTTTAGCATTGAATTGGGGTCTGAATTGCCGGTCTTAGAGTTGGAATTGGTTTTTCCAAATACAGGGCTCCCCAATCAAGTATTACAGATAAAGGGCCTTGGAGAGTATTCCTTAATCTTTAAGACCAATTAATACCATATTCACTTGGAGAATATGTCAGTTGATACAACACTAACCCTCCAAGAAGTCTCTATAATTATTTCTGTTGATCACTGTGAAATGTGCATCCGGGTATGCTTTCTCCCATGCAACAGGAGTTTTCACCTGTCCTTTTGACCATTTGATCTCATAAGCAAACAGATTGCTTTCTCTTGCTTCTACCCAGTCAATTTCCTGTTGATCATAAGTACGCCAGAAATAGTTTTTAACCTGCATTCTCGTATAGTGCTGTGTTTTGAGACGCTCGGATATGATGTAATTTTCCCATAACATTTCCACATCATTCCGTTGACTTAGCGGTCGAAAATCCCCTCGAATCGTATTTAGTATCCCATTATCAATAAAATACCATCTTTTCATTTTAGTGATTTCCTTGCGTAGATTTCTACTAAAACCACGGGTGGGAAATATGACAAACACTTTTGTCAATAGGTCCAGATATTTATCTACCGTTAAGCGAGCCAGACCGACGCTACGACCAATTTCTTCGCTGGATACATCCTTACCAATTTGAAAAGCCAGGAGTTGTATGATATCCTGTATTTTGCTGGCATTTCTGATTTTGTCAAACATGAGAATGTCCCTGAACAGGTAATCATTGGCTAATTCAATGAGATAGTCCGATTTGTCTAATGGATCTTCATATTTGAGGACCTCAGGATAGGTTCCATAGATCAGTTTGTCTTCCAGGGTGGACTCAACAGTGAGAGCTGATTCGGATTGGCTGAATTCAGCATGACTAATAGGAAACATGTGATAGCTTATTTTTCTACCTGTCAGCGGTTCGCCAAATTTATTGTTCAGATCAAATGAGGACGAACCCGTAAGTACAATGGTCAATCCTTCTATTTCATCCAACATCAATTTTACGATTGAGCCAATATTTTTTAACTTTTGGGCTTCATCTATCATTAATATTCTAGTACTACCCAGGAGCTGCTTGTATTGATGGACTGTTTTTCCGTAGAGGAGTGATGCAGTAGCAGGATCTTCCCCATTCAACAGCATTATAGCTTGTTGACTATTGGCTTTTATTTCTTTGAGCAAGACTGTTTTACCCACTCTACGTGGACCAATAAGCAATAATGCTTTTCCTGAATCAAGTTTGGCTGTGATTTTACTGAGGAGGTGTCGTCTATATTTCATGTCATTATCAGAATTATAATTACGTTTTTTATATTAATATCATTATTATAATGCCAGAATTGTGACATACAATGTTTTTTTCTAGCTCACACCCCCCTTGAGATGAGGGCAACTACAGACTCATCTTGGTGAATATCCCTGCAAAGAGCTAAATTTCTAAACACATATTTACATTAATGAGAACCCGGTATCCGTCGGATTTTCTTTTTGTTGCAGATTAGTGGATGACCGAGTATAGTTGTTGATGAGTAAAAAACCGCTTATCCGTCTGGCAATCCTGCCTGATCTTGAACACTGCGTGGCAATCGACGCCCCTAATTTCAATATCTTTGATCGGGAAAAACGGCGAAAGCACTTCCTGGAAATGATTCCCAAAAATGCCATGCTGGTTTTGGAACAACAACACCGCATCGTGGCCTTTGGCACTTTTGAACCGGATTGGTTTGGCTGTACATTTTTAAAGCTGGTGGTCACCGATACGTCTGTCCGCAGGCAGGGACTAGCTTCCCTCATCATCCAGCATATTGAAAACCACCATTGCCCCTCTGGCAAGTTCTTTAGCTCAACAGAGGATGATAATGATCCTTCCAAACAAATGCATCTTAAGCAAGGATTTAAGGAAAGTGGCTGGCTGGATAATCTGCCCCAACCCCACCGTGAGATATTCTATTTCAAGCAGGTGACTTTCCAATCACCTCATTAAAAAGATTTAGGCTTATGGTTGTTATGCCAATTTCAATTCAAAATGGGCCATAACTAACCCACCCCTTCCCCTCCCAAAAGGGGACTTGGCTCGCCTTACGGCTCACTTATTAATTATCCGATATGGACAACATGGAACTGAATATAGTATTATTCGCTGCTGGCTTCGTCCTGATCCAGGTCTCGGTAATTCCACTCAAGTGCCTTAAATCTTGGCAGTAAGTATTGGAGACGTGCCTGGAAGTCAACCCAATCACGTTGTTCAGGAGCAGACCATAACACTTCTGATAAAGCAGTCATTCTTGGTAACACCATATATTCTGCATGATCCGTGGTTTTGACAAATTCTGTCCACAGATTTGCCTGAGCGCCCAGGACATATTTATGTTCATTGGCAGCTAGCTCTGCCGGAATGGGCTCATAGGAGTAGACCTTTTGAATGGGTGAATCGCCACCAATCGCCTGGGGCTCAGTTTCAGGGTTGCCCTGGTAGTGATCGAAATAGACATGGGAAGAGGGTGTCATAATTACATTGTGTCCCGCTTGCGCCGCAGCAACCCCACCAGCTTCTCCGCGCCATGACATAACTGTAGCATCCGCAGCTAGGCCACCTTCCAGAATCTCATCCCAACCAATGATCCGTTTTCCTTTGGACTGGATGTACCTTTCCATTTTTTGGATAAACCAACTCTGAAGCTCATGTTCGTCAGCAAGGTGCTCTGCTTTGATCCGAGCCTGACACTTTGGACAGGTTTTCCAGTGCTTCTTAGCAGCCTCATCACCCCCAATGTGGATGTATTCAGCCGGGAATAGTTCCACTACCTCGTCGATAATATTCTCTAAAAAGGTGAAAACTGAATCATTACCAGCACACAAGATATCCTCATTAGGCCAATAACTTCCCGGTCTTACAGGGAGCAAATCACCTTTGCAGGATAGTCCAGGGTAAGCGGCAAAAATCTCGGAGGAGTGACCCGGCATTTCGATCTCAGGAATAACAGTAATCTGTCTCTCAGCTGCATAAGCAATGATTTCCCGGACCTCCTCCTGGGTATAAAAACCACCGTATGTACTCTGTTCTCCAGGTTTGATTGGAGACCATTTCCGCCAGTCCTGATCTTCCCGATCCACTCGCCAGGCACAGATTTCTGTGAGCTTTGGATACTGCTTGATCTCTAATCGCCAGCCATTATCGTCTGTGAGGTGCCAATGAAAAACATTCATTTTATGAAAAGCGATCATATCAATATACCGTTTGACAAAATCGACCTGGAAAAAGTGTCGGGATACATCAAGGTGCATTCCCCGCCAGCCAAAGCGTGGATAATCCTGAATGACTGCTGACTGAATACTGTGTCCCCGGATTGAGATATTCTGCTTTTCAACCGAGTCCGGTAATAGCTGGCGTAATGTTTGGATGCCATAGAACAATCCAGATTCATCCCCGGCAATAATCTGGATCCCAGCCGGTGTAACCTGCAATGAATAGCCCTCCACCGGGAGATCAGTTTCCTGAAGCACTTGCAGCTTGATATCTGCAGAGCCAGTGGTGCTCCGGATCAGTCCGGGAATAAGCGACCCCAGAAATTCCTCGAAAAATATTTGATTGCTAAGGGCCCCCTGAATCGAAAAAGTATTCTCAGTATCAAAGACAAATGCGCCTGTCAGAATTTCAACTGATTGTGGCTTTGGAATGATATTCATGAATGAACTTTCTGTAGTTGTATTCTGGGTAGATGAACACATTTGTGTGATGGTCATAACAACGAATAGAGTGAGAACCCTTAGTGAATGATGTATCATAAAACCCTCGAAATATTTATAGCCATACGATATTAAACTTAATTAATCTTGACAGTCCCGCAATAAGTAGTTGAGAAATCATAAAACGCATCCTAATTTCATTAAATACAACCGTATATCGCAAATATATCTTAGTTCATAAATATCAACACCCTGCGTCTCTGCGCGAGAGGGGCTTTTTGCAGGATCGTCAATCTTAATCAACCTTTTCAACCCATTTGGTCATACCATCCCGGTCGCAGAGCAGAACCATCCCGGCATTTGATTTTCCAGTACCCAGATAGGCACTCATTTTTCCATATTCATTGGCAGTGCGCAAAAAACCAATCCCTTCAGATCCAGTGCCCAGGAAGATAGTTTCGTTACCAAGTTCATTATAGGTGGTTAACTGTCCACCTCCCTGTTGGCTGGCACCCAGATAAATAGTGGGATCTTCTCGGCTGTTAAAAGTTCTAACAAAACCTTGTCCCTTTGATCCAGTTCCGATATGACTACTAACTTTTCCCTGCTGATTATAGGTCACGAAACCACCCTGGCCATCTCGATTTGCGCCTAAACTCACTGATGGAATTCCCAAGGCATTTGCCAGCATAATTGTTCCTCCAGCAGCACCTGATCCTGTGATCAATACTGTATTATCTCCAGCCGGAGAAAGAATCCTGATGGAACCACCATCCCTCACCGTTATGGAACTAACACTGATTTCATCCCACTCTGCTATACTTTTTTTGGCACTGATCAATGAAAAGAATAGGAGTGTACTCAAAATTCCAATCACGATACTTTTAGGATCAATTCGGTTTTTCATTATTTCACCATTCGCTTAAGCTTATCCCATATTTTGTTACCCAACATATCTGAACTAACATCTACGATCTGTTGAACCAGCACCAGGACATCATCCTCGCCAGCCCAATGTCTAGTAATGATCGCATGGTCACAGTTCTTCATGACGGAATTAATGACAAAAGCTGCGAGAGCCACATCATCCAGATACCCAATGGGTCCTACGATGGCTTCCGGAATCAGATCAATGGGAGAGATAAAATAGGCCAGCGCGCCAGCTATCTTGGCCTTCTCAGCAACGGGTACATCTTTATCCAAAGCCAATTTTGTCAATAGGTGGAAGAGATCCGGAGCTAACAGCAGGTATTCGGACCATTTACTGGATTTTCCGGTTTTGGTCTGTAGCCAGGTCCGAATATCGGTTCTTATTTTCTGATAGAAATCATGATCCATCTGATCCTCCCATCTGCCGCCAGGCAAATAATTACTTACTGATCTTGAAAAAACGCATACCCGTCAACCGCTTTAAGGAGTACACAGTTGACACGACATTAGGCACCTACGGCTATCCTTAATATCTGGCCCACCATCCAGGCAGCATAGGTGCCGACTGCATAGCCTAATACTGCCAGCAACACACCTACTGGTGCCAGGGTGGGGCTAAATGCTGATGCAACAATGGGAGCCGTAGCAGCTCCGCCTATATTGGCTTGACTGCCAACAGCAATGAAAAGGCTGGGAGCTCTAATAATTTTTGCAGTTATGAGCAGGATGGCCCCGTGAACCAGGATCCAGAGCATTCCTATCAGAAAAAGATGGGGACTATCAGCTACGGCTGCCAGGTTCATTTTCATTCCGATGGTAGCAACCAGAATATACAGAAATGCTGAGCCGAGTCTGGTAGCTCCCACACCCTCAAGTCGACGGGCCTTGGTAAATGACAGGATTAAGCCACCGGTTGTTGCCAAGATAATTAACCAGAAGAATTTACTGGTCAGGCTGAACTTGGC
>JAOZSM010000139.1:3509-7982 GCA_029939675.1 Fidelibacterota bacterium | reverse complement strand
GAATATGATGTGACATTTATCGTTGATATGGCTAATGAAACAGTTCCTGATGGTTCAAATATTTGGGCTACTGGCGATTTTGGTGGATGGAGTGGTTGGGATCGTGAGCTAACAGATGATAACGCTGATGGTATCTATTCAGCTAATACCACCGTTGCAGCCGGTACATATCGTTTTCTTTATCTCATAGGTGGTGGCTGGGGTAGCCCTGAGGGACGTCCAGCGGTTGGATCTGAATGTGCCTTTCCACACCCAGACGACCCCACAGATGTCACTTACGGGGTTGTAGCGTTATTTAATGATGTTGTCATGGATACAATTTGCTGGAATGCATGTGTTGCCTGTGACGAGATAGCCAATGCTCCGCTTGTTGCAGCACCAACCCCCGATGTACCGGAAGCTGATGTCATTTCAATATATAGTGATGCTTATACCGATATTGCTGGAACCAACTTCAATCCTGGCTGGGGTCAGGCTACAGTTTATTCAGAAGTCCAGATTGAAGGTAACAATACCATACTTTATGAGGGTTTAGACTATCAGGGAATCAATATTGGAAGTGCGGATGGAGGCGTCGCTAATGATGTCTCAGCCAAGGGTTACTTGCATGTTGATTTCTGGAGTATGAACTCAACAGCTTTGAATGTATTTCCAATTAGTATCTCCAGCGGTGAACAAGCTTATGCCTTACCAGTTGGTGGCGATGGTTGGACGAGTGTCGACATACGCTTAGATTATTTTACTGATCTAGGGATGGTGCTGACTGACATTCATCAGCTAAAATTCGATGGTAATGGGGATATTTATTTAGACAATATCTATTTTCATGGCGTGCCATGGACGATACCTGAAACCCTGGTACTAAACGGTTTTGAAACTGCTGCTGATATAGCAATTGGCGACACAGAAACCTGGATTTTAGATTTTAGTGATGATGCAACACCTGGTCAAACCTGGGTGACTTCTACCCCGGTTACAGGTGATGGAATCCCACAAGATGGTGTTGGTGCTGTTCAGTTTAACTATAGCGTAGAAAATTATTATGTCTACGGTGGTTTCGCAGCGCTTTTGCATTATGAAGATGATTATCTTGATATTACAGACCAAAACTACTTCAGTTTTCATTATCGGAATTATGAGGATAGCTCAGTTGACTCATCTCTAGCAATGCGGTTCGTCTTGTTTGAAGCCAGTGAACAGCCTGATCCCACTAAATGGGAAAAAGACAGTGTCGAAGTCTGGTACTCATTTATTGAGGATGACTACATTCTTGATCAGCTAGATACTGAATGGAATGAGATCAGAATTCCTTTGGAAGATGCTGGTAGTATCCAGGAATACACTGAGGGTTTTCATCGGACAGGTTGGGCCGGAATCACCGGAGATAATGCACTTGATTTCAGTAAAATCGTTGGTTATTCGTTCGAATGGGTCGATCCACCCTGGGTAACCGAAATTGGAGACGTGACCACAGGTGCCATCTGGATCGACAACCTTGCCGTTATTTATTCTGATGATGTATTTGGTTGTACCGATCCTACAGCTATAAATTATGACCCGTTAGCAACAATAAGTGATGGTAGTTGTCTCTATGATACGGATGTTGTTGATCTCACCTTTGAACTAAATATGTCCCTGGAAGAAGTTAGTGCTGATGGTGTATTTCTTGCTGGTGGGTCCTATTTTGGTTCACCTGGCAATTACGAGTTCAATGATGAAGGTATCGACGGCGATGTGACTGCTGGTGATGACATCTATACTATCGTTGTGCAGGTTTTGAATAACTTTAGTGAAGATTATACTTTCACAAACGGTCCCAGTTTTGATTACAAAGAGAATATTGCCGGTCAAGATTGTGCTGTAGATCCATGGAATGATCGTCACATTGAAGTAGGTGTCAACGATACTACCGTAATGACTTGTTTCGGTCAGTGTACTGACGATGGTAGTTGTGGTATCGTAGATGTTGTTAACATTACATTCAGGGTCAACATGCAAGATGAGGTTGTTGATGATGCTGGTGTATATATGGCTGGTGGAGATATTGGTGAAATTGGCTATGTAATGGAAGATTCTGATGGTGATGATATCTGGGAATACACCCTTGAGATACCTGCTGGTGCTGCATTCGGTTGGAAGTTTAGAAATGGACCAACTGATGGTAATTGGGGTGGAAATTGGGAAGACGCCGACGAACTTGGTGCAGGTGGCTGTGGAGTTGGTGATTATAATGACCGAACATTAACATCTGAAGTTGATGCTATTCTTCCGGCCTTCTGCTTTAGCAGTTGTTTCCCCTGTGCCCCGGTTCATGACGTTGAAGTTACTTTCAGTGTCGACATGAGTGCTGAAACAGGATTTAATCCTGCTACGGATGCACCATATGTCATTAACTCGGATAACGAGTGGGATTTCTCAAACCCGGTGCTCTTTACAGAAACTACAGTAAGCGGCATATGGAGTGGGAGCTTGACCCTGTCTTCACGCGATACAGTAAACTATCTGTACGCATATGGTGCAGCAAATTTTGAGAATATGGCTGGACTGGAATGTACTGTTTACGATGATGGTGTGGATCTTGATGTACGTCAACTCCTCACCCCAATCGGTGATGAAACGGAATACGATGTTCCTGGTCAGGTATTTGGGTCATGTACCCTGGTGGCAGTTGATGATGAATTATTATTGCCTACAGAGTTCTTGATGAGCACCTATCCCAATCCATTTAATCCAGATGTAACTATCCAATATCAACTTCCAGCGATTGAAGATGTTAAAATTGATATCTACAATATGTTGGGTCAGAATGTCAGGTCTCTTATTGAGAGAAGACATGCTCCTGGCCATTATAATGTTGTATGGAATGGCAGAAATTCTTACGGACAACCAGTCGGTACCGGAATTTACTTTGTGGTAATATCCCGTGCTTCTGGAACGTCAGTAATGAAAGTAACACTGCTCAAATAAACATATCCTAGTGTGGTCAAACCCCGAGTGTATTTTTATTGCACTCGGGGATGGCTGCATCTGCAAGATTATCCGGAAAGAGAATTCATTTTAAAGAAAAAGTATACCATGAATAAACTATTTACAGCCCTGATTTTTCTCCTACTTATTGTTTCAAGTATGCAGGCGCAGACAACTGGGAAAATTGCAGGAAAAATTAGAGATGCCGAAAATAAAGAATTCATGATCGGTGTAAATGTCATCATTGAAGAAGCTGGTGTTGGTGCAGTTACAGATGAACATGGTTATTATGATATTATCAATTTAACGCCTGGTACCTATACTGTTAAAGTCTCGATGATTGGTTATGAGATTTATGTGGTTGAAGATGTTCGAGTTTCTACAAATCGGACAACATATCTGGATGCTGATATCAATAGTAGTATGCTGGAAGGTGCCACAGTAGTTGTAACAGCAAGTAAGATTTCGACCAAACGGGATCAAACAAGCACAGTAAAAAATATTTCCTCAGAAGATATTGAAGTCCTTCCGGTTGAGAGCATTGGGGCTGTTGTCAATATGCAAGCTGGGGTTGTTGCCGGACATTTTCGAGGCGGTCGAAGTGGCGAAGTCAGCTACCTCATAGATGGTATCCAAGTAGATGAAGTCTTTGGTGGTAATAGTGCCACAGTGAGCGTCGAAACTGAGGCAGTACAGGATCTAGAGGTGATTACAGGCACATTTAATGCAGAATATGGGAATGCCATGAGTGGCATCGTAAATGCGGTTACCAAGAATGGCTCCAAAGAGTTTCACACAAGCGTTTCTTCATCAATTGCTACCTATTTCACATCAAATACATATGAGGGTGAAAAGGATATTTTCCTTGGCCTGGAGCCCTTCGGTTTGACTGGTAATAAGGAGGATCGCTTTAAACTAAATACGAACTATGATAATAAATTTATGATAACCGGTCCCATACTGGGTGACCGGATTGGATTTTTTATTAATTATCGTGAGCAATCAACAGCTGGACATCTGAATGGAATCAGACGTTTTAACGTTTGGGACATCAGTGATTACTCATCGGCAGATTCATTGGAATGGGAAGATGTGCATACTGGGGATAGCGCCTTCGTATCCATGGGGGCCAGCAAGCATTCATCACTCCTGACAAAAATTTCTTTTAACCCTGGACCAAAACTTCGCGCCTCAATCATGTTTAATAGAAATGTGGATGAGTGGAGTGGCTATAGCCACGGGAATAAATATAAACCTGATGGTAGAAATAAAAATTACGGCAATACAGATTTTATTGCCTTTCAGCTGAATCATATGCTCAGCAACTCACTGTTCTATGATATCAAGTTGAGTCAGTCAACCAACTATTATGGCAATTACCTTTTTAAAGATCCACAATCATATACCATCGCTGAAGAATTTAGTCAAATTAACGGAATCTGGTATGCCGCCGGTGATACCGTTTATAATTACATCCATGAACTTTACGCGAACTCATTCGGTCCT
>JAOZSM010000139.1:506-3499 GCA_029939675.1 Fidelibacterota bacterium | reverse complement strand
CCTGGTTTCGCTTATGGAGGGCAGGACAAAGGGCATACCGAACGTGAAACCATCACAAAAAATGCAAAATTTGATCTGACCTGGCAGGTAAACAATACTCATAGTCTGAAAACAGGTGTTCAAATTTTCCAACATGACATCACGAGCGCATATCACCTGATTAAGAATGCCTATGCCGGTACGGACAATGAATATGATTACAAACCGGTCATGCTCGGGAATAATACTCTTGATGCAGATAGTTATACTAAGAAACCGGTGGATGGATCTTTCTTTTTTCAGGACAAGATGGAATTCGATGAAATGGTTATCAATCTGGGCGTACGCTATGATTATTTTGATGCAAATACAGTTTACCCTTCACAGAGACGAAATCCATCCAACTCCTCAACCTATTATGTTAAGGACTCTCTGGGTGTTCCCATTCTGATATGGGATTCTGAATTGCAGGATAGTGTTAAGGTTTTAGATGAACCAAGAATGTCAGAATTTCTTGACTCAAAATCAATTTATCAAATTAGCCCCCGTTTTGGGCTCGCCTATCAACTTGGGAATAGAGCTGTCTTACATTTTAGCTATGGCCACTTTTTCCAAATGCCAGCCTATTCAGCTATTTATGCCAACGATGCTTTTCTGGTCGGCTCAGCCGATTACGGGACAACCATGGGTAATGGTAATCTGGGTGGTGAAACGCTTGGCTTAAATGCCCAAAAGACGGTAAGTTATGAAATTGGTTTATGGCAAGAGCTGGCTGAAGGTATGGGAGTTGAGGTAAATCTCTATTACAGAGATATATATGATTTACTAACGGTAGCAGTTGTCACTACCTACAATCAGATAAATTATGGACTAAATACAAACAAAGATTACGGCAATGTACGTGGTCTGGAAGTCAAGTTTGACTTCAATAAGGGTGGCTTCCGTACCAATATGAATTACACCCTGCAGTACACTAAAGGCAATGCGGATAATCCGCAGCAAACTTTTAACAGAGCCGGTTCGAAAATTGATGAAGTCAATAAAATGATCCTAATGAGTTGGGATCAGAGACATACGTTTAATGTATCAGCCGGATATACTGCCTCAAATTATGGCGGCTTCTTTACTGGGTATGTTAACTCGGGAACGACTTATTCATATTCGCCCATGACTGGAAGTCCTCTGGTGAATATAAATCTAGCACCAAACAACAATTACAAGGCTCTGGGCTATCATGTAGATTTTACTGGGTTTTTGAGTCTTCCACAAGTCTTTGGTGCTAATGCCCGCCTGAATCTTTCAGTTTATAATGTGCTTGACCGTTATAATGAGAATTGGGTAAATAGCACTACGGGTAGAGCGTATTCAGACATTGTTGAAGAAGGTGATATTGAGGGACATCGTAGTAAATTCAATACCTATGATGATCGTTACAAAAACCCTGGAATGTTCAGTACACCTCGTGAAATTAAAATCGGTTTGGAAGTAGAATTATAGAATGAATAGAATAAAACAACTCCGGATAACCATAATTTTAACTCTTCTCCTGGGATTGCCACTGGTCTTAAGCAGCCAGGGGCGGCCTTATAATGGTCCCATTGATGTTGCTGGCGATTTTGATGCTGAGCGTGAAGGTACCATGAATGGAAACCGCATTCATCTCGAGTTTACAAATAATACTGAATTATCAAATTGGCCCGACGAGGCTGCATCAAAATGGCCCAATAACAATTCCGGTTATAAAATGCTGGATGGGATTGGTTTGCTGGTAGGAGCAAGGGTCTTTATTGAAAATGATGGAGACCCGAATACCGTGGACTCCATCGTTGTTCAAGATGAAAATGTCATTGCAAATGATCCCAATCTACATGTTCTTCATTATTTGCAAACCAGTTACCGTGAACATATGGATAGAAGCGATACAAGCAGTACAGAGTGGGGTTTTTATCCTGTATGGGGTTATTTTAATGAAACCAGTGAACACCCCGCCATGAGTAATGACACAGCATCATGGCCAGTCGAGGGCTGGCCAAAAGGTGGCTATTCGACGGAATGGCCAATGGAATGGGATGGAAGATTCGGCCGGGGCATCCAATATGCCGACCTGGAGACCTATTTTGTAGTCAATGATGCTCAGGATCAGGAATATCTCGGTGATGATGATATGGTTAAATATTACCCGCGACCCGGGCGATTCATCGGCCAGGAAGGGCATGAAATTACCATTCAAAATGATGCCCCTTGGGGAGGATTGGGTCTTCGAGTTGAAACGCGTGGATTTCAATGGAATAATCCACAGGTCAGAGATGCACTATTCTGGGAGTACAATATAACCAATAACTCGATTTATAATCTTCCAGAAGTTTGTTTTGGCTATTGGGTTGATAATGCCATTGGTGGTGAAGGTCCTGATGATGACATCGGATTTTACAACGATGAATTGGATCTGGCATATTCATGGGATAAGGATGAGACAGCCTCGGATGGTGGCACTCCCGGAATTATGGGCTTTGCCTATCTGGAAAGTCCAGGACTGGCATTTGACAACCAGGACAACGATGATGATGGTCTGATAGATGAAAAAAGAGACAACCTGGCTGGTACTGAAGTTGGGGCCTATGATGGAATTAATGACCTCGCAAAATTTCTGGAATTTTACGGTTTGTCCGAATCCGAGTTAAAACCGCACTGGTCTGGGGATGAAGATCAGGACTGGAGAGATGGTGATGATTTAAACGGCGATGGTATCTATCAGGCTTACGAACCTTATGGCGATGATGTTGGTCTAGACGGTTTGGGACCACTTGATTTGAATTATCCTGGTCCTGATGAAGGCGAAGGAAATCATCAACCAGATTTTGATGAAGCCCTGGGATGTGAACCAAATTTTGCTGAAACAGATGTAAGCGAATCTGATATGCTTGGCTTAACGTCCTTTCAACTTTTTACAATTGTTGGTGTACCTGAAGGTCCGGCGCCTCCAGGCACAAAATGGTTTAGCAATGATGAAATTA
>JAOZSM010000139.1:0-496 GCA_029939675.1 Fidelibacterota bacterium | reverse complement strand
AGCAAAGGGTTGATGAATTTGCAACATTTATCAATGAAATTATGTGGGATATGGTTGCCTCTGATACCCTCGTGAGGTTGTATGATGTGAATGCCAACCTGGTAGAATTGTTTGCATCAGGCCCTTTCCAGCTATTTGCAGGGAGAACAGAGCGAATTTCTATGGCTGAGCTCCATTCAAGAGATGAGAACATGTTATCGCCTGACTGGATAGCTCCTGCCTTATATGAATTAAAAGCAGTTGTCCAGTTAATTTATGAATCAGATTATCGATTTGCTCAACCACCCTTAATGCCAACACTGGCGGCAACAGCAGGCGATGGAAAAGTAATTTTAACCTGGGATGACCGCTCAGACAAACTTACCCGGGATCCATTTATTGGGAATGTGAATGATTTCGAAGGTTATAAAATCTATCGGTCCACTGATAAATTCTTTGAAGATGCAGAAGTTATAACTGACGGTTATGGTTTACCTACATTCAAGGATCCCATATT
>JAOZSM010000138.1:5468-8085 GCA_029939675.1 Fidelibacterota bacterium | reverse complement strand
GTTATTATCCTCAGTTTTGCAATTCCATTAATATTTCTGCTTGATATTGTATTTTCACACAGCCTCTGAAGCCCGGGGTAAAAGAAACATTACCCACAATCGGTCTGGTGTTTAAGCTCTGCTTCTTGGATATTCCGGGAAATGAATTGAATTGCCAGCAGGGAGATCAGACTCATGATGGCTCCGGCAATGAAGGGTATCCGATAGTCTATGATCCAAGCCAGGCCTCCCAAAACGGGAATCACCACGGCGGCAATATGATTGATCGTGAAACCAACTGCCATGGTGGGGGCCATATGGGCAGGATCACCGATCTTCTGAAAGAAAGTCCGGATCCCCATGGAAAAATTAAAGAAGATGTGATCCAATATGTAGAGTACAGCGATAATGGCTTTGGATTCCACCGTGGCGTAAGCAATAAAGATAAAGATCAAACTGAGATATTCGGTGGAAAGCACTTTCTGTTCCCCAAACCGAATGATGGCCTTGCCGATCAAGGGACTCAGGAAATAATTAATGGCGTTATTCAGCATAAAGAGCAGCGTGATCTCCTTGACGCTGAATTGGAACTTCTCCACCAGGAGAAAAACTGCAAAAGCGACAAAGATCTGACGCCGGGCACCTGCCATAAAGGTCAGGAAATAGTACAGGCCATAACGTTTTCGAAAAATCATCTTTTTATGTTGAGGGACAACATCGTCGCGAGTCGGATTTTGCAGGGCGCCCCAGATACCGACTCCGATGATCAGTGACCCCAGAATTGCGAACATGGCCACATAACTGAGATAGGAACTAACCACCAGAATGATGGCTCCGATGATGATGGCTGAAGCAGAAGAATAGCTGCGTAATTTACCCATGACCCAGGGGGAAGTGTGCTTGTCAAAATACTGGAGGGTCAGGGATTGATTGGTTGTCTCGAAATAGTGAAAGCCGAAGCTCATGAGCAGAGTAGTCAAGACAACACCGAGGTAGCTGGGAAAAAATCCGGTTAATGCAACGCCTGCCCCCAGTACAGAAATGGACAAAGCTGATAAACGGTGTTCTTTGATCACCAGGGCCACAAACACCACCAGCAGGGCTAAAAAGCCTGGTATTTCCCGAACCGACTGGATCATACCGATGTGATCACCGCCCAGGCCAACCACTTCAACAGCAAAATTATTGAAGAGGGTACGCCAGGCCTGTAAGCCCACAGTAGATGCAATGGACATCACTGCCAGGAAAATGAACATGCGGTCTTGTTTAACATTTTGCATAGGCAATGAGGCTAATTAAAAAACTTGGTTGTTTGGGAGGTTTTCTCTTTGGTCGTTGTTTTAATCATTGTCCCAGAGGACGCTAATGGGGGCTGCAAATAACTTGTCACCAAATGGCAGAACACGTTCACCATCATAGAGCAAAACACCCATGGTAAATTTTGGCCCCAAAAGGTTCCGAACTTTTTTAAGCCCCTTTAGATCATTTGTAGAAATAGTTGCACCGCTTTTAACTTCAATTCCCAGGTACTGACCCTCGTCGTTTTCTATGAGAAGATCAACTTCAACCATATCCCGATCCCGATAAAAGTAAAATTCATAGAATTGGCCACTCCAACTGGCCTCTCTTTTAAGTTCGTTATAGACAAATGATTCTACAAGATGTCCAAGTCTAGTGCGATCTTTAAGTAATAATTCTTTGTTAATATTCATCAATGCTGCGGCAATACCAGTATCACCAATATGAATCTTAGGTGTTTTTATCAATCGATTATTCTGGTTCGCATGCCAGGCTTTTAATTCATCAACTAGAAACATGCGTTCCAGAATTTTTATATATGATTGCACTGTTTTTCTACCAAGTTTAAATCCAGATGCGATGTTATTGGCGTTTAGCAACTGTGCTGTACTATTTGCCAGGCGTCTCATGAGCATTGGCATAACGTTCACTTCCCGAACACTGGTTACTTGCTTAATATCTCGCTGGATAATTGTATTGACATAATTTAGGTGCCAGGTTTTTTGACGTGGTGCTGAACGACGTTTTAACGGCTCCGGGTAACCTCCGGCCATGACAACCTCAACTAATTTATCAAAAAGGCGCTTGTATGTTTTCTTCGGCAGGTTGTTTGAATAGCACCTTTTAAGAAAGTTGTTTTCTTTGGATATGATCTCACATTGTGCTAGTGGATACAAACGTTGTATTTCAATCCTGCCAGCCAATGAATCAGATAATGTGGGCAGCAACATCAAATTGGTAGAGCCCGTTAATACGTACCGTCCTGATTTCCGATCTTGATCAATTACACGCTTTAAGGAGCTGAATATCTCCGGTACATATTGCACTTCGTCCAGGATGGTTCTATCTGATAGTCCAGCAGTAAATCCAATTGGATCCTCTTTTGCAAAAGCTCTTATATCAGGATCATCGAAGGTCACATAATCATAGCTGTCACCCAGCATCTTGGCCAGGGTTGTTTTTCCACATTGACGGGGACCATGAATCAAGACTGCTGGAGTGTCTTCAAGAGCCAAGCGAAGGTTTCTCAAGGCATACCGGGGAAATAGTTTTTCAGACATGCAATAACATAGCCCTGAGAGGTATGGATACCAATATAAATGTCGGCTATATGGTCATT
>JAOZSM010000138.1:0-5368 GCA_029939675.1 Fidelibacterota bacterium | reverse complement strand
TAACATAGCCCTGAGAGGTATGGATACCAATATAAATGTCGGCTATATGGTCATTAGGGTGTCGGCTATATGGTCATTAGGGTGTCGGCTATATGGTCATTCAAGCAGAAGCATCATGCCAAATACGCTACATTTTAGGGTGGGATTCTGAAATCTCAGAGTAATCAATGTCAGCAATTTTAACGACACCATATTTTACATACCAAGGTGACGCAATATTTCAATCATGTAATCTGTAGTTATAAAAATGTAAAGAGTACTTGTCATAATGTCTTCTCGGAATTATATTATGTTGAATTTATTATGAGGGTGTCATGGAATTAACAAATCAATTGAAGGTCTGGCGGGCCCGCCGGGACATTACCCAGGAGCAACTGGCCAGGGAAGTGGGTTTGAGTCGTCAAACCATCCACTCCATTGAAAAGGGCAAGTTTGTGCCTTCGGTCATGTCGGCTTTAAAGATTGCAGGCTATTTCGAAACCAATATTGAAGAGATCTTTTTTTTAGAAGGGGCTGAAAAATGAAATTTAGAGGTAATTACGTCTTGATGTTTGTGGTGCAGCTTTTAAGTGGTTTTTGGACCTACTATGCTTGTGTCAAGTTTGGACTGGTAGGAGTGGGCTATGGATTTATTCCCTTTTTCATTGTGCTCCTCCTGGTTCAAACGAAACATACTCCTGATGAACGAGAACTAGCTCTGGTCCATAAAACCGACAGTGCCCAGGGGATTGTCATCGCCGTTCTTATGGCAATTGTTTATCTATGGTTTCCTGGTTTGAATTGGTTCTATCTCTTCGTGGCAAACATTTCCATCGTCAGAGGAGCAATTGGGACGGTGTTATTTCTAACCAGCTGATGTTGATCGGAGCAGCTTACCTTTAGAGGGTGTTTGTACCTGTTCTGTTGAAACCACAATTTCACCTCTGCAGATAACCGTTTCAGGAAACATTGCTGGTAATCCTGTATATGCATTCCAGTCCAGAATGGTATCAAGTCCGGATTCCCAATTTCGGGTAATTGAGTCTGGATCAATGATCAGTAGATCTGCATTCGCTCCTAGGCTGAGGATGCCCTTAAACAGATTCAGACCAAATATTTTTGCTGCATTGCTGCTTGTGAGCTTGACCAGCAGACTGAGATCCAGCCCCCGTTCTACAAATTGAGCCAAAAGTGTGGGAAAGAGGGTTTCCACACCACCCATGCCATTGGGAATATCTTGAAACGGAATATTCTGAGCTTTGTCACCCAGACAAAAAGGACAATGATCTGAACCAATGGTGTGAACCAGTCCATCTTGAATCCCCTGCCAGAGAGCTTCTTGATCAGCTGCTGTTCGCAGGGGGGGGCTGGATACAAACATTCTTCCGTCAGCCTGCTTATACATTGCTTCAGTCAAAAGGAGGTAGTGGGGACAGGTTTCAACTTTCAACAACGGATATTCAGCCGCTTTTACCAGTCCCGCAGCCGTGTTTAGGTGGACAATATAGATGGTGCAATCCGTGCGCTTTGAGATTTCGCCCAGTTGTTCAATGGCGCGCAGTTCAGCTTCTGCCGGCCGACTTTTAGCATGATATTCAGGGTGGGTTTTTATACGGTCTGCATAAACCCCGGAAGCTGCAGTGATAACCCCGTCATCTTCAGCATGGACCATGAGGACACCACCATGGGAACCAATGATTTCTGCCACAGTTTCGATCTCCCTATAGGTCAACATCATCCCCGCTTCTTTATAGGTTGTAAAAACCTTGAAACTGTTAAAACCCATGGAGATCAGGTGGGGGATCTCTGCCAGTATTTCAGGCTCAAAACGGGTGATATTGATATGGAGACCCACATCGCAGAGCGCTTTTTCAGCTAGCTTTTTGCGGACCTCAAGACTTTCGAATAGCGACTGACCGGTTTCCAAAACAGTGAAATCCAGAATGGTGGTCACGCCACCATGCAGCGCTGAGCGGCTGCCACTGGCAAAATCATCAGCAGAAGTCCCGGATTTGATGGGAATCCCCATGTGAGTATGGGGGTCAATGACACCCGGGAAGATCCACTTTCCAGAAGCATCGATAATTTTGGTCTGCCCGGAGACACCCAACTCCTGACCCACAGCCACAATCGTTTCACCCTGGATCAGAATATCCTCTTGACGTTGACCATCGGCCTGGATGACCAGGCCATTCTGGATCAGAAGTGAACTCACTGATCAGCTTCCCGGTAAACACGGATGATCTCGGACATGATGCTGATGGCAATTTCAGGAACAGTTTGAGCGTTGATTTTCAAGCCCACCGGAGCGTGAACCATTGAGATTGATCCTGCTGAGATAGCCTCCGAGTTCAAACTCTTTGATAAGATTTTCCATTTACGGGTACTGCTAACCAGACCAACATAAGCTGGCGGGTTCCGGAGTATGCCCAGCAGCAATTCACGATCATGCCGGTGTTCACGACTGGCTATGAGGACGAAATCATGTTCAGGGATCTCCGGGACATTTTCCCAGTTAATTGGAAATTCCAGGGAAATCATTTGGGCGTAAGGGAACCGCACAGGACTCATTAATTCAGCACGATCATCATAAACCCTGACTTGCAAATCATTGAAATGAGCCAGAGTAGCCACTGATTGACCCACATGTCCAGCCCCGAATATATGGATCACTGGTGGGGTGAAAGGCTGCCAAACCAGGTATCGTTGGCCCGCATGTTCAAAGGTTCGGGTTTGCTGATTTTCAAACACTTGTTGAAGTTGATTTAATAGATCAGGGTCAGATTCAGAAAGAGCTGTTCGGTTTGTGATAAGTTTGCGGGTTACTGTGACCTTGTCAGTACCTGAAATAGAAACCTGAACCATTACCTTCCGGTTTTTAGCCATCTGTTCAAGCATACCGGTGTAAAATTTTTGAAGTTCCCCAGTGAATGGTTCAACCAGGATCTTTAAAGTCCCGCCACACAGCCCCACATCGGCCTGGACATCCTTGCCGGTAAGGTCAAAATAAAACAGCCGGGATGCACCTTGGTCCATCAATTCCCCGGCGGCCTGAATGACCTTGAGTTCCATGGAGCCACCTCCGATGGTACCCAGGATCGATCCATCAGCCAAAACCAGCATCAGAGGATAATCTTTGCGGGGAACTGAGCCCTTCCATTCCACCACAGAACAGAGCACAGCATCCTGTTGGTGGACCTGTTCTGACCATTGTTCCAGAATGTGTTTAAGCACGGGGTTGAGCCCTTAGGTATAGCACAATTGCTTCAAAAACACCAGAGGCAATAGCCCGGGCTTTTTCCGAGATATGCAGATACTCAACGGTGGTGCCCCGGGGATCAACATCACCGATCTTCATTCCCACAGTTACTGGCGTATGGGGCGAAATTAAGCCTCGAACAATCCCATCAAGAGGAGCCAGAATAGCTTCAGAACCACCAATTGAGCCAAGTTGCTGATCGCGACTAACTATTTCTCCAAATTTAACCAGCCAGGTAACCGGTCCAGCTTGAGGTGCGCGAACAATACGCCGTGAGGTCTCACCGCCCACCACACCGGGGATTCCTGTATCCTTGGAGGATCCGCCATCCGTGATCACTCTGGCCAGATCATGCCCCCGCATGGTTTCGATGACCCGATGACAATTTTTGGAAGTATCAAAACCGGGACCCAATCCGATCATCAGTTTAGCCCAGGGACGAAAATCTTCAGCATAATGTTTGATCATGCGGGCATCCACGATTACATCTGGTGCTAATTTGCATAATTGCTTCGCGTTATCTTCAAAGACGGGAATGTAGCTCCAGGGTGCTGATGGGGGGAGTTCGTATTTATGAATACTTCTGGCTAAAACGCCTTCGACTTCAGTTGTGTCATCCATGAGCGCATCACTAAAAGTGACGGGTCTGCGAATTGCCAGAGGCGGGGAAATATCGGACATGAACACAGAAAAGCCAACCCGATAGAGTAAATGGGCCACTCCGCTACCTAATTCACCAGCTCCCCTGACCCATACATTGGTATTAGCGAACATTGAGATACTCCAAATAGTAATCCATATCCAGGTTGACTCCTTCATCTGGAACATCGACAAATAGTGTTTCATGTCGAAAAGTTTCAATAATTTGACGGCCACCGATATCACCAGTCGTTTTTTGGAATTGGGGGGACAATTCAGTTGAGAAAAAGGTGGGATGTCCTGGTTTATTTTCATAGCGAGGGACCAGAATCAAGGGTTTCTCCTGTTCAAGTTTATTGATGAGCGTGCCAACGGTCTTCTGCTGGATAAACGGTTTATCACCGGGGCAAAAACACCAGTAGTCATAACTTCTGCCAGCCGCTTTTACACCCGTGATCACCGAACTGGAAAGACCGGTGTGAAAGTGCGTGTTGTATTCAAAAATCAGTTTATCATCAAAACGTTTTTCAAGTACTTCCTGAACTTGATCACTTTGATACCCCAGGATAACATAGAGGTCCAGATCAAAGTCGACAAACGTGTTCACCGTATGCTCGATGGCCGTTCGGTCTTCCAGCGTTTCCAGTAATTTATTGGGTGGAAAGCGAGTGGAACGTCCAGCCGCAGTAATGATCATGGCTAGATTCAGCACTAATGAACCTGATTTAGAAAGCCTGCTTCAAGGCTCCCCTGATAAATAGATGAATTGCTCACGCGGGCGATGGCCTGGGCTAGTTTCAAAGCTTCCTGAGGGAAATGATCAGCTTTATTTACGAAATAGGCAACCTCAACTCCCGAGGGAACTTTTTGCAAATAGCCATACTTACTGGTAAGTACCTTAGCAATAAAGGCCGGTTCCAGCTCATAATTGGCGTTTACTTCCCAAAGCTCTCGAAACAGCTCCGGTCGGTGAACCAGCTTCCCATCTACTTTGGCACCAACTGCATCAGCCCCCACTACAATAATGGCATGAGAAGCGAAATCAGGAATCATGGGATCAAAAGGTTGATGGGCCTTGAAGGGTTTTTTTCGAGCTCCATCACATTCAAAAATGATGAGATCCGAGGCATGATCCAGGCTGCGCAGCTCAGTTTCACTCAAACCTAACAGCTTCTCAGCATGTTCTACGGCACCCATGATATAGAGGGGATTATTTTCAAGGAGAGCCGGTTGATTTTCCTCAACTTCAAATTCAGGGTAGAAATGGACCTTATGGGTAGCAGATACGCCGGATTTGGTAAGTGAGGACAGGATCACTTTAGCATGATATTTGGCTAACTCATCACCCAGGGTATGCAGCAGGGCCGTTTTTCCTCCACCACCCAAAATACCAATACAGGTATCGTAGGCCTGGGAAGGTGTTTCAAATAATAGTTTAGAGAATTTCATCCATGAATATAATCGAAATTCAGCAGGCAATTACAAATCCTT
>JAOZSM010000137.1 GCA_029939675.1 Fidelibacterota bacterium | reverse complement strand
ATAAGCTGTTATTTTTCATATCGTTGCACAAAAACACTATGTCATATCATTCCTTTTATTATTGTTTTATAATGTGTTATGAGCATATCAAAAAACTTCTGAACTTAATATTGTTAAACTCCTTCAGAGTTTGGTTTATTCTGTTTCTTCAACTACAGGTTGCACCTGTAGCGATTCACATTGCATCCCTCCGGGATACTTTCATTATTGAAACCTAAATCAGTATAACACCATATATCTAGCTTTCCCACTTTTGAGAATTATCTTCAGCGCAATGTTCAAATACTGGCGCAAATTCCTCAATATTTATCATACCTTTCACCTGGGTTGGCTCTTGCTGGCCAGCTTTAGTGTTATCCTGTTTGTCCTGGGAATTTGGGAAATACTCGAGTTTAAGGTCTTCCCCCAGAGTGTCAGCTCTTCAGCTATCACAAAACTGGTGGTGAAAGGCTTCCTGGTCTTCACTCTGTTGGCGGGCTGGACCATCTGGATCATCTATCATTTTCGGATCCAGTTAATCCATCAACTCTCGGCAACTGAGGACCGCTATCGCAATATTGTGGAAAATTCAGCAGATGCCATCATTACCATCGGTCCTGATAATCAGATTCAAAGTTGGAATAAAGGAGCTGAACGCTTATTTGGATGGAGTCCTCAGGAAGCTATCGGAGAAGCCATTGGCATCATGATCCCAGCTAAACTGCTCCATGCTGGTGAGTTGCTTTGTTTAGCGTATGGACTCACCGATGCCAATGAAGTCAAAAACTACCAAACCGAAAGACTGGATAAACAGGGACGCTATATTCCTGTTAATTTGACAGAAACAGCCCTTATGTCTAATGGAAAGATTATTGGACGATCACAGATCATACGGGATATCTCAGAACTCCAGACCATTGAACATCAGATGCGCCAATCAGATCGACTGGCAACAGTGGGTCAACTGGCTGCCGGTGTCGCCCACGAGATCGGTAATCCATTGACATCCATCTCCTCTCTGGTGCAGTTGCTGGAACGCAGAATGAAAAATCCAGATCATATCTCAAAGCTGGCTCGAATTCGAGCAAATATCGAGCGTATAACAAAAATTGTGCATGAACTGGTAGATTTTACACGCCCACATGCCATCAATGTCCAGGCCGTCCAGATCAATGATGTGATCGAGAATGCTGTGGGACTGATGACCTATGATAATCGCAGTCAGAAAATTAATATTGAGTTGGAGCTGACCCGCGAACTACCTCGCGTAAAAGCCTCGCCGGATAAATTGCATCAGGTTGTAGTAAACCTTTTGGTCAATGCCTTTGACGCCATGAAGGAGCGGGGTGACACCATCTGGATTAGCACAAGTGAGGATTCGGTTTCAGTATCAATCAGAGTAGAAGACAACGGGGGCGGCATGGATCCGGAAGTTATGGATAAAATATTCGAACCATTTTTTACAACAAAAGATGTGGGTAAAGGTACTGGGCTGGGGCTGTCCGTTAGCCACGGTATCATTAACAGTATGAACGGCAAATTGATAGTTGATAGCCTCCCTGGTCAAGGTGCCACCTTTTTGATCACGATACCAAAGGAATTATAGATATGGATACTTCAGTACTAATTGTTGATGATGAACAAGAAATTCGGGATTCCCTTTCAGAAGTATTAACTGATGAAGGATTTTTGACCTACACTGCCGAAAACGGTAAAGTCGCTCTGGAAATGTTGGAAGATCTGCATTATGATATTATTATTTCAGATATCAAAATGCCAGAACTGGATGGTGTAACCTTACTCCGGAAGGTTAAGGAACAAGCTCCAGATACATTCGTTATCCTGATCACCTCCTATGGTTCAACTGAAACAGCCATTGATGCTATGCGCCATGGAGCCATCGATTACATCCTGAAGCCAATTGATTTTGACGAGCTTATTCTGCGGATCAAAAATGTCACACTACACAAAGAATTGCTCCGCGAAGTACGCTTTTTGAGACAGGAAGTCTCCGCCCAATATAATTATGAGCACATTATTGGTGAGAGTATCGCCATGAAGAATATGTACAAGCTCATTGATAAGGTCGCTCCTTCAACCTCAACTGTATTGGTCGCCGGACGTAGTGGAACAGGCAAGGAGCTGGTAGCGCGGGCAATCCATGCGCGTTCTGAGCGCTCACACAGACCCTTTGTTGCTATAAATTGTGGTGCCATACCTGATACTCTGTTTGAATCCGAATTGTTCGGCTATAAAAAAGGGGCTTTTACTGGTGCATCAAAAGACAAAGACGGTGTTTTTAAGGCAGCCGTTGGTGGCACTCTGTTTTTGGATGAAGTCGGTGAAATTCCACTCCAGGTTCAAGTCAAATTACTGCGTGTGATTGAGATGCGGGAGATCAAACCGCTGGGCAGCAATACTATCATCCCTATCAATGTCCGCCTCATTGCGGCCACCAATCGTGATTTAGCCAAGGAGGTTGAAAGAGGCACTTTCCGGGAGGATTTGTATTACCGCTTAAACATTATCGAAATCTACTTGCCGGCCCTATCCGAGCGTAAGGATGATATTCCCCTGTTGGTCAAACATTTTATTAACAAATATAACGGTGAATTGAAACGTCGGATCATCGGTGTTGAAAATGAAGCTATGAAGAGCCTGGTAAACTACAAGTGGAAAGGTGAAGTACGCGAATTGGAGAATTTTGTTGAGCGGGCAGTCCTACTCAGCGATGGTGATATGATCTCCAAAGCAGACCTACCCGAGAAAGCTCAAGACTCTGCCAGCTCAGAGTTTCCAGATAACCTGAAAGAAGCCACCCGAAACTTTGAAAAAGCCCATATTGTCAATATCCTGGAGCGCCACGAAAATGACAAAGCGAAAGCGGCTGAGATCCTGGGCATCGGCTTGAGTAGTCTGTATCGCAAAGTTGATGATCTAGGAATAGATACAGATAGTGAATAATTGTTCAGTTAATTGATAAAACTTGGATAAACTCAGGGTTTCTGAACTATGGGCTATTTGTACGACAGTTTGAATGATTTTGTAACATTGCGGACAATCCCGGCTCAAAGTAGAGGTTATCTTGAAGCGTAAACAAGCTTCTTTGCTATACTCGGCAAGTTGAAGCTGATAAAAAATATTTGGAGAAATAATGTCTGATCTAATTCACAAAAATGTAATCATCATCGGTTCCGGTCCTGCCGGTTTAACTGCAGCAATCTATGCCGCTCGGGCAAATCTATCCCCTGTCATATTTGAAGGAGACCAGCCTGGTGGACAACTAACAACAACAAATGACGTTGAAAACTATCCTGGCTTTGAAGATGGTATTACCGGCCCCGACCTCATGGATGTCATGCGGAAACAGGCCGTACGTTTTGGAGCTGAAGCCAAGTTTGAATATGTTACAAAGGTTGATTTTTCGGCTACTCCTCACCATGTATGGGTTGGGAACAAGGAATATACAGCAGATACCGTTATTATTGCCACCGGTGCATCTGCCAAATATTTAGGTCTCCCATCTGAGGAAAAACTCAAGGGTTTCGGTGTTTCAGCATGTGCTACCTGTGATGGCTTTTTCTATCGAGATAAAGAGGTTTTTGTCGTTGGTGGAGGCGACTCCGCACTGGAAGAAGCTGGTTTTTTGACCAAATTTGCTTCCAAGGTTTATTTAATCCATCGACGTGACGAATTCCGTGGATCCAAAATTATGCGTAAGCGCGTGCTTGATAATCCAAAAGTTGAAGTTCTGTGGAACACAACCATCGATACTGTGCTGGGTGAACCTGCTCAGGGTGGTGTCGTTGGTGCTATTTTGAAGGATACAGTAACGGGTGAAACCCGTGAGCAGGCCGTTGATGGTATTTTCATGGCTATCGGGCACAAGCCCAATACTGAAGTTTTCAAGGATTTCCTGAAAACAGATGATACCGGGTACCTCATCACCAAGCCAGACTCTACAGCTACTGATATTCCTGGTGTTTTTGCCGCTGGTGATGTTCGTGATCATGTTTACCGTCAGGCGATCACCGCTGCTGGTAATGGCTGCATGGCAGCTTTAGAGGCTGAGCGCTATATCACTGAAAAAGAGGGCTAATCGCTTACTTCATCTTTGAAGATCCCGTAAAAAGTCCCTCTCGCAGAGAACGCATAGACGCAAAGTGTTGTTAATAATGACCATAGCCCATGCTTGCATAAGCGACCATATTTATTGATGTTAGGGTGGTATTCATGTTTTGTCATATACTTTTTGCAAAGCCGGTCATCTTTACAGATAAAATCTATTAAAAGGCGAGGATTACGATCCTCGCTTTTTTTATCAAATCCAGAAAATGCGACCAAGTTAAGAACTATCGAAGGATTGCCAGTTTTTGGCTGGATGCGGCCCCATCATCGTTAAAAAGGTAAAGGATATATACACCACTTCCCACCAGATCACCGGCTGTATCACGACCATCCCAATGAGCCTCAAAACCCTGGACTTCGTTACTCTCAGAGCTTAACTCTTTTACCAGTGTGCCGGATATTGTAAGCACTTTTACAGCCGAATTGTCCATCAAACCCTGAATAATCACCTTATCATGAATGTTGGGGTTAAAAGGCTGGGGGTAGATATGAATACTAGAGTAGTTCTCTTTAGGGTTGGCAAAGGGTGTGTTAAGAATGGAGATTCCCTTGGGAGTTGAGAAAAAAGCCTGGCCTGATTCTGCATTAAACGTGACTGAATGAATCTCATTATCCAATAAGTCAGAATTGGCTGTGTTATATCCAAAACCACCGTTGATCCAACGACCATTATCCTGCAATACATGGACACCGGCGTTGGATGAGAGGAACCAGTGATGCCCCCGTTGATCGATCTCAATTCCAGTTACGTTATAATCGGTCAATTGCCAGTAATAGTATAAGTCAGCATCATTGCGGGTCATATAAAGTCTGGCCCAGTTTCTGAGCTCAGTACTATTCAAAAATTCATCTGGCAGCGGCATACTCTGGACACCAGCTGGGGTTAAGATCCAAAGCGTGTTGCGGGCATCAACTTCAAGTTGCAGAATCTCATTTGAAGCCAGCGGTGAACCAATCAAACTGGAAACGCTGAGACCCGCCTGTTGATCCAAATCTCCATAATTCTCAATGAGATGAATACCACCTGATGCCTGAAGATCTGATGCAATTTGAGATCCGATCCAAACCAGGTCATTGTCATCAATTGCAATCGATTTCACCATCCGGGTATCCAGGCCGCCCTGATACTGTTTGATGTGATAGATTTCCTGATCAGCTCCTAAAATGGTCAGGACACTTCCACCTTCTCGAACAAATTTGGTAGTAATCCATACATTGCCATGACTATCCAAGGCCATTTGAGTAGGTAAAATGTACGTATCGCTGTCAAAAGTTGGTTCCAGTACACCATTTTCTGCATCATAAAAAACGGGTTCATCGCCAAACTTGAAGACACCCCTCCCCTGCAGTGATAAGTAGATCGACCCGAAGTGATCAATGATCATGTCTTCTACAACTGCATTGCCCCCATATGCAAGCGTATCAACAATTAGCGCATCCCAATTATACTGTTCTGGGCCAAAACTGTTTGTAATCCCCGGACGAATGGTACGCCACCCTTTTTCTGAATGGATACTAATCCCATTGATAGCCGCCCCGACTAACTGACCAGTAGCACTACTCAATATTCGATTAAAAAGATGATCAATTGGTCGGTTGGCTGAGAATATTTCGTAAGTAGCCTCTGTCAAAACCGATAAGAAATCTGTATTACTGGCAACCCAAATTGCTGTATCCTGGATTCCAATACTATGGATTCCCGCCAACTCTGCCAATTGATCAATACTTCCTGAATCAATATTATATTCAAAAATACCACTAGTCGATGCGAGAACAATACGGTTAGGGTTCAGGGGGTCCTGTGCCAAATCAAGAACGGTAGTCCCTAGTTTAACTAACTCATTGAACTCTAAATAGTCATAACTATAAAGTTTATTATCCATTGCCAACAGGAGTTCATCACCATATTCCAGTAAACGATTGATCTTCGTGTTACCAGTGGGAATTGCTGTCACATTCCAATTAGCAGGATCTTTCAGGTTGCTCCCATTCAGATCAACCCAGAGAATATGCTTCGTGGTTCTGAATAATAGTTTCCCCTTCTGGCAGATTACATCACCGATAGAGGTGAGATCGAGTGTGCTTTGGGCTGGGAAATTATTGAACAGATCCAGATATTCGATCTTGGCTGCCTTTTTCCGATACAGCAAGATACCACCTTCAAGACCATCCTGGTAGGTGGTGTAAATGGAGTCTCCTACCTGGGTAAAGCTATTGGCCTGGTCCAGATCCACAAATTCTACTGGTTGACGCACGCCGGTCTTCAGGCTGATAACTTCAACGATGGGACCCGGGCTTTTTGACCCAATCCACAATAAACTATCCGAATCTATGAAAACGGTAATTACATCATAATTATCGGTTTGTAATCCCTTAATACCATATTCGAAAGCTCCGGTTGTTTTATCAACCGTCATTATGCCCCCATTGCTAGCCAAAATCACCTGGTTCTGCAGAGGCAGCAAGGCCCGAATCTCAGTCATGGTAGGCAGGCTTTCCCAAGTTCCGACCTGGGCAAAGCTAGTCAGACATGTGGTAAGCAGAATTAATACCCAAAACTTTTTAATCATTGTCACCCTGTGCATTTTTAATCAAATACTTTTTGCGGGTGGGTTAATGCTTGACAATCTCGAAAAAAGGGCCTCTCGCAGAGTATGCAGAGACGCAAAGTGTTGATTATCATAAATATAGCCAACAATGCAATGTGTGGTTGCTTTTAATGGCGTTAGCGTGATTTTCATAATTTCACAGATACTTTTTGCAGGTGGTTAATGCTTGATTTAATCATGGCTATTTATACCTACTTTCTCAGTACACGTTCCCAAAAATTATGGCTTAAGCTTGGGACGGTCTGCCGGAATGGTTCCCTGGGCTCCGATTAACAATCCATTCTTGCCACCCTGCAGGCAAGGTGATTGGGACAAGAGGTAATACTTTTGATCAAATTGTGGCTCGGCATAAAGATTCAAAGTTCGCATTTCCTCTGGATGTTCTTCCTGACTTTCAGGAGCAAAACAATTCCACCTGATGCGGTCAGCATTACTATCGATACCAACTTCAGAAACATCAGTTTTATAAAAAATATTATGTTCCAATCGAAATAAAGTATTGGGCTGCAAATTCAACCCACTCATATTTCTGGCGAAGGTGTTACTAACTATTTCAATTTTGCCAGATCTGGCGGCAGATCTCAAAACTCCCCCGGTTCTGCTCATAATATTTTGTCTAATAAGCAATGACTGAAAATGCGGCCCAGTAAGCTGGATGCTATACCCGTCGATCTCATCAAAATGGTTGGATAGGATCTGAGCATTTCCATAATTTCCAATCTGCAAACCACCTCGGGCCTGGCGGATATTGCAGAATGACACCGCTAATTCAACAGAAGCCTGAGCATCTACAGCAAGATCATTTTTTTCAAATTGGCTTTGGACAATTTTGGCGCGGCTCCCCTGGGCAAGATCAATAGCAGTTGAGTTGGACCTGAATGTTGATTCATTTACCATGATAGAACCATTCATTACTTTTAAGGCAAACCCATTACTTGAATCAAATGTACAAGATTCTATTTTGACAGAGGTCTGGTTAAGTAGACCTCCATCCTTATTTCCCGACAGTTCAGCATTTGATAATATTAATTCAGCTGCGGATAGAATCTCAAAGGCATTCTTCTGGTTGGCATACCAACGATCATAGCTACTGGTGATCGATCCCATATCAGAATAATAACAGGCTGAAATATTACTCTTCCAGATATTTTCCCGCATGCTTAGTTGGGACACTGAACGAAAATCAGTGCCCATGGTATTAGATATTACTCTATTTGAGTCTAACTGCACGTTAAGCACATCTCGAATGACCAATCCATTCTGATTGCCTTTTACCAGATTCAGACTAACCGCGATCTGGTTGCCATCCTTAATTATAGCGGCAGTATTTCCATTGGATGCCATTAAATTATTTTTCAGTCCAACACTATCGAACTGACATATCTGGATTCCAATCCCATTATTTACGATACTGGCATGCTCAATTTGTACAAA
>JAOZSM010000136.1 GCA_029939675.1 Fidelibacterota bacterium | reverse complement strand
TAACGCTATTGAAATAACACCGAGATCCAGAAACATATTCCAGGGAAAATTCATCTATACCTACCTGTATTTTTGCAGTTGTTGTCTAATCGACATTCTAAAGCGGGAGCAGTTTACCTGCGGAGCATATTGTTTACAATGCTAAAACATCATTTTTGAGTTGGGAGGGATGCAAGATCTTGTTTTGAAGAACTTGTTCATCAGCATGGTAGGATGAACGGACCAGGGGTCCTGATTCTACATGATTAAACCCAATCTTCAGACCATACTCTTTGTACTCAGCAAACTCATCCGGGTGCACAAAACGATGGACGGGCTCATGCTCTTGGGTCGGTTGAAGATATTGACCTACAGAAAAAATCTGACAGCCTGTTTCCCGGATTGTATCCATAAGCTCAAGGACTTCTGCTTTGGTTTCTCCAATTCCCACCATAATGGATGTCTTGGTCTGCAAGCCAGCTTCCACTGATTGTCTCAATACATCCAGCGACCGCTGATATTGGGCCTGGGGACGTATATGACGATGAAGTCGTTCGACCGTTTCCATATTGTGACTCATAATCTCCGGCTTAGCATCCAGGACTGTCTTGATAGCTTCTGGTTTTCCTTGAAAGTCCGGGGTCAAAACCTCAATGGAACACCCTGGAACTTTAGCATGGATCTCGCGAATGGTTTCAGCCCAGATAAAGGCTCCCCCATCATCCAGTTCATCTCGATCGACAGAGGTGATCACACAGTGGTGGAGACCCATGTTTTTAACGGCCTCTGCCGTGCGGCGAGGTTCATCCTGGTCAACGGCCGACGGTCGACCTGTCTTTACGGCACAAAAGGCGCAGGCGCGGGTACAGACATCTCCTAAAATCATGATGGTGGCAGCCCGACGCTCCCAACACTCACTGATGTTAGGACATTTCGCTTCCTGGCAAACCGTGTGGACCTGATTTTCAGCGACAATCTTTTTCAGGTCCTGGAAATTAGGACCGCTGCGTAGTTTGGTTTTTAGCCAGGGTGGTTTGGTGGGTTTAGACATTTATACAAATTCCTTTTTACAACGAAGCTGACAATGTTTGCAGATTTGAAAGGTGCCAAAGCCTTTAAAAGCTTGCCCCTCGCAGAGAACACAGAGCTGCAGAGATTGGGTTTGTGATATCATTATTGATTTTGGCATCTCAATCACGCTTATTTTTTTTAGTTGTTAAACAGCTTGTTTTTACGCGCTGGCACGAACATGGTGATCTCTGGTCCTGGCATCTGATAAGAAGAGGTTACTTTGAGCATCTTTCCCTCGCAACAACACTAAAAAAGGTGAATTATACTGAGAGCTTCGAGTCACTAATTTATATCCGTATACCATAATATGCTTGACTCTTTTTCTTCAACATCGTCGCTGATAAAATCACGAACTTGAGTAATCTACTATCAACAGAAAAACTCTCCGTCTCTGCGAACTCTGCGAGAGGTCTTTTTGTAGGGCATGAACATCTATACAATTTCAACAAGCTCTTTGGTTGGATCTGCTGTTTCCAGGTTTTTAACGATGGTCTCGATGAATTGACCCCCCATGGCACCATCAACCAGACGATGATCAAAACCCAGGGTAAAGACACAAATTTGCCTGATGGCTATTTCATCACCAGCATCTGTCTCAATCACCACGGGTCGTTTCTTGATAGCGCCTACACCAAGGATGGCCACGTTGGGTTGATTGATGATGGGATAGCCGGCCAGATTCCCAAACACACCAAAATTTGTGATGGAAAAAGTGGCACCCTCCAGATCCTCCAGAGTCAATTTCTTATTGCGGGCTTTACTCACGATTTCTGAGATATCATCTGAAATCTGTAGAAGTGATTTGTCTTCAGCATTGCGAACGGGGGGAACTACAAGACCATTACCAACAGCAACGGCAATCCCTACATTGAGGTGTTTATGACGAACAATCTGAGCCCCATCCAGAGAGGAGTTGATCAAGGGAAAGTCCAGCAGGGCATCCCGTACCGCCATTGCGATAAAATGTGTTACAGTTAGAGAATGACCCACCTTAGCCTTAAACGTATCATTGTTCTCTGAGATATAGGTCATGATGGAGGTCATATCAACTTCACTGGTCACATAAACATGGGCAGAGGTATCAATACTATTACGCATATGTTTAGCAATGCTCTTACGCATGGAATCCATTTCGATGATCTCAACCTCATCTGGATTTACTTTTTCAGCTAGGCCGGTTGCTTCCAATCCCGCCATTTTTGCAGACTGAGAGCTACCACTACCGCGAGCCTCCAAATAAAAAAGCACATCACGCTTAGAAACCCGGCTGCGAAAACCGGTACCTGGAATTCTTTGTAATTCTTCCGGTCGAAGACCCTCTTGAATTGCGATGCTGCGAACCAGTGGTGAATAATAGCGTTCATCACCAAAGGACATTGGAGGTGACTTTTGACTGGAGACCTGTGGGGTCGTTGCACGCAACGACCTTACGGGAGATCCAGCATCGACATTTTTTATAGAGGGTGCCTGGACATCATCCAATGTTTCAACCCGGGCAATCACTACATCTACATCATAGGTTTTATTAATTTCTCCAATAATCTCAACCACCGTACCACCCACAGGTGATGGTATTTCTGAATCGACTTTATCGGTGGCAATTTCCAGGAGGATCTCGTCTTTATCGATTGCATCTCCAACCTGCTTTTTCCACTCGAGAACCGTTCCCTCGGTCAGGGATTCACCCATTTTTGGCATAACTATATCGAAGATCATTTGATTGTTTATTCCTTTAACCGCGAATTACACGAATGTCACTAATTTATTTATTGTCCCAACTGATGAAGCTCTCTTTAATATAAATCTACCTTTCGTCAATACCCCAATAGCCTTTCGGCGGCCTGGTGGATGTCTTCGGTTTGAGGCAGGACCTCATCTTCCAGATCCCAATTGAATGGTACCGGACTGTCTTTTGCGGCAACCCTTAGTACCGGACCATCCAGCAGTTCAAAGAAATCTTCAGCAATAATAGCTGCAATCTCGGCTCCTGGTCCAGCAGTCAGCGTATCTTCATAAACGACTAGCGCTTTGCTGGTCTTTTGAAGGGATTGCCCAATGGTTACCTTATCCAGAGGACTTAGTGTCCGTAAATCGATTACTTCAATGGAGGCACCGTGACTTTTTTCCAATTGTTTGGCTGCTTCAATTGATTTGTAAACCATCATCCCGTAGGTGACAATGGTCAGATCAAAACCAGCTCTAACTACTGCTGCTTTTCCAAAAGGTAACAGATAATTTTCATCCGGCTCTGGTCGCTTGGCAAATCCCTGGCGATACATGCCCTTGTGTTCCAGGAATAGCACGGGATCATCAATGCGACAGGCGTATTTAAGCAAACCTTTGGCGTCTGCTGCATTAGATGGATAAACGATGTGAATACCAGGAAGATGCATAAAGAAACCTTCGATACTCTGGCTATGGCATAAACCACCGTGGATATATCCACCAACAGGAACCCGCATAACAATGGGGGCTGCATAGGTATTATTGCTTCGATAACGAACGGTGGCTACTTCATTGCGAATCTGCATCATGGCAGTCCAGATGTAATCACCAAATTGGATTTCCACCACAGGCTTCAGGCCCGCGACTGCAGCGCCAAAAGCAGTACCAATAATCGAGGCTTCTGCCAGAGGAGAATTGAAAACCCGCTCCTTGCCAAACTTGGTTGAGAGTCCTTTTGTGGCAGTAAAAACCCCACCTTTACCATCTGCCACATCCTGACCGTAGATAATCATTTTGTTGTTGTGCGCCATTTCTTCGTGGAGCGCATGATTAATGGCATCTACAATGACGATATCAGCACCTGTTGTTGCTGAATTAACTGGCTCAATATTCAGGGGAGAATCATTAAAAATATGAGTTGTTGCTGCTGTCTTATCAGGAAAAGGAGCTGCTTGTGATTTCTCTGCAATTAAATCCACGTCCTCAATGACTTCGTCCCAAATGGACTGAAATTCAGCAGCGGCAATAATCCCATCATCCTCACAATATTTACGGAATTTTTCGATCGGATCACGTTTTTGTTCTTCCACTAACTCAGCAGCATCACGGTATTTACGGTGGTCATCTGAAGACGAGTGGGGGAATAGCCGCACAACATTTGAAACGACCAGAGCAGGACCATTCCCAGACCGGATGCTCGCGGTGGCTTCTTCAAAGGTTTTGAATACTGAGAAAAAGTCTGTTCCATCAGTCTCATAGCGACTCAGATTCCGATAACCTCCCACCATATCATAAACAGAACCTCCAGCCATTTGGGAAGCTTTGGGAACTGAGATAGCATAGCCATTATCTTCAATATGAAAGAGAACCGGCAGCTTTTCACGACTGGCCCAATTCAAGGCCTCGTGGAATTCGCCCTGACTGGTCGTGCCTTCACCAGATGAAACATAGACCAGGGCATTATCCCCAGCTTTACGAGCAGCAATCGCAGTTCCAACAGCTTGGAGATACTGGGTTCCAGTGGGGCTGGACTGAGACACAATATTCAGTTTTTGGTGGCCGTAGTGTTGCGGAAGTTGCCGACCTGCTGAACCGGGATCAGCCTGCTTGGCCAGAAATCCTAAAAATAGCTCTTCCATGGTCATGCCAAGCCCCAGGACCAAAGCTTGATCCCGATAATATGGATAGAACCAATCATTTCCCGGTATCAAGTGCATGGCACAGGCCACCTGGGCACCTTCATGGCCACCAGCACCAATATGAAAAAATGACTTTCCCTGGCGCAACAAGGTCAGCATTTTTTCATCCATACGCCTTGATCTGGCCATGGATTTAAAAACACCAATCAACTGTTCTTTACTATATCCCTGAAAGGTGGCTGACACGCAAAATCTCCATTATAAATCTATCAGTCTGTCAAATTCAAACACTGCTTGAAAAGCCTTGATAAGAAGAGGGCTAACATCTTCAACTTTAACCGCTTTTCCCAGCAACTCCTGCATGCTGATCACGCCCTTGCCCTGAATTCCACAGGGTATCATGCCGTGGAAATATGACATATCTGGTCCCACATTCAAGGCAAATCCATGCATGGTTACCCAGCGGGAAAGTCGGACACCCATAGCACATATTTTTTGATCACCCACCCAGACTCCAGTCATGCCCTTGACCCGATCGCCGTTGATATCAAAATACTGCAAGGTTTGAATAATCACTTCTTCCAGATTACGCATGTACCAGCTCACGCTTTTTTTGTGGTCTTCCAGATTAATAATGGGATAACCCACCAACTGTCCCGGACCGTGCCAGGTAATGTCTCCACCGCGATCACTTTGAATGACTTCAGCATCTCTGGGATCCAGCAGGTTGGTTTTGTCAGCATTTTTACCAAAAGTATACACGGGTGGATGCTCCAACAAAATCAGGGTATCTGGAACCTCCCGGGCCAAACGACGGGCATGCATCTCCCGCTGAAACGCCAGGGCCTCATTATAGGGAGTAATACCTTTTGTAATAATGCGGAGTGCTGTCTGAATCATTAAAACCTGCTCACTTTAGTGAATAGTTTCCCTTTGATGGACGCTTGAGAACGGACTGCTTTGGCAAAAATCATCAAATTTTATCCAACAAACAAAAACTCTTCCCTGATGTTTGGGAACCACCACAGTGTGCATATATGGAGGATAAACGCTTAGCGCACCCAAGATATTGTGGGTATTCCCGAATTATTGGGACGGTCTTTTTGCAATATCTATTCTGGTTTATAGGTGAATGCCTCGATCCAAAGCCAGGCCGGAGGCCTCCATAATCATTTCGGAAAGAGTTGGGTGCGCATGAATGGTTTCTAAAACAGCTTCATGGGTTGCTTCCAGGGAACGAGCTATACCAATTTCAGCAATCAGCTCTGTGGCTTCGGCACCAATGATGTGGGCCCCCAGCAATTCACCGTACTTCGCATCGTAGATCAGTTTAGTAAAACCATCTGTTTCTCCAGAGGCCATGGCTTTTCCTGAAGCCCGGTACGGAAATTTACCAATCTTAAGCTCATAACCGGCTGCCCTGGCTGCTTTTTCAGTCATGCCAATCGATGCTACTTGCGGCGTACAGTAGGTACAGCCCGGTACATTGTCATAATGCATGGGCTTGACATTCAGGCCGGCCAGGTGTTCAACTGCGGTAATTCCTTCATGGGATGCAACATGAGCCAACCAGGGTGGTCCGGAGACATCACCTATGGCATAGATACCAGGTGCACTGGTTTGCATAAAATGATTGGTTTTGATCCAACCCTTTTCAACTGAGACACCAGCCTCCTCAAGTCCCAGATCCTCTGTGTTTCCAAGAACCCCGATCGCTACCAAAACCTTGTCCGCGTCTAAATCTATCTTCTCGCCAGCTTTATTTTTGACAGTTACAATGGCTTGCTGGTTTGCCACAGATATTTCTTCTACGGTTGTTTCCAGAAGGGCTTTGATCTTTTTCCGCCTGAACATTTTCTGCAATTCTACTGAGACCTCTTCATCCTCAACGGGAAGCAAGTGCGGCAACATTTCTACAATGGTAACCCGGGTGCCCATGGCAGCATAGAAATCTGCGAACTCCACACCGATGGCGCCGGCACCAACTACGACCAACTTCTCCGGGATAGTTTCCAGACTCATGGCCTCTTTTGAGGAAATAATTGTCTTACCATCAAAAGGGGTCTTTGGTAGGGGACGTGGACGAGCGCCAGTGCCAATAATAATATTGTCAGCGCTGATTCTGGTTTCTCCATCAATCATAATCTGCTGATCACCTAACAGCTTCGCATCGCCAGCAAGCACCTCAACTTCGTTTTTCTTCATGAGAAAACCGACACCTTTTGACAGAGACCCGGCTACTTGACGGGATCTTTTGATCACAGCGGGAAAGTCAACACTGACATCGCCAATGCTCACGCCAAACTTTTTAGCTTTCTGGGCACTCCGCAAAACCTCGGCACTTTTCAGGAGAGCCTTGGCTGGAATACAACCCCAGTTCAGACAAATACCACCAAGGGCTGCCCGTTCAATGATTACGGTTTTTTTGCCCAGCTGAGCAGCCCGAATGGCAGCTACATATCCGCCGGGACCGCCACCGATAATTGCAACTTCATAGTGAGGAGTGGTCATATACAAAATCCTTTATTGTCTACCTAACCTTGTGGAGACTCTCGATCGAATCTTTCTGAATTACAAACTTTTTAGCCACAGATAAAACACAGATTTTCACAGATTGCCCACCGTTGGTTTTTGTATAAAGCACACTATAAATAATCTGCGTTTCATCTGTGTTTTATCTGTGGCTTACAGTGTTCTTTGAGATATACTCTCAATTCTTCCAGTTTTTCAATAGTACCAATGTCGATCCAATAGGCCACATCCATAGGATATGCCATAATACGCTTACCTGATTGAGCGGCTTTCAAATAGACTGGAATGGTTGAGAATATTGAGCCCAGGTCATCCATATAATCAAATATCCCAGGGGACATGACCTGGACTCCATTAAAGGCTCTGGTTTGGAAAGATTCATCATTCCAGGATATTTCCTCACTCGTTTTGCGATTTTCCCAGCCACACAGTAATTGCTGGTCATTGAATCTTAAATAACGAGCGGTTTCCCGATCAGCTACGGCTAAAGTGGCCAGATTTTCATGCTCCAAATGCGAGATCACCATGGATCTCAGATCAAGATCAGTATAGATATCACTGTTACAGACCAGAAAGGCTTCTTCATTGCGAAAATGATCCCGGGCATAAAGCAGACCCCCGCCAGTTTCCAGGAGCTCTTCCTCAACTGAAATCTGGATATCAATTCCAAAATCATGCTCACCGATAAAGTCTATGATCTGCTGTCCAAAGTGGTGGAGATTAATAACTATTGTTGTTACCCCATTTTTGATAAGGTGACGAATATTATGTTCCAGTAATGTGGTATCAGCAGCGGTTACCAGACATTTGGGGTGTCGGTCTGTAAGAGGTTTGAGCCGGGTACCTTTTCCAGCAGCGAAGAGCATGGCTTTCATTAGGACACTTGTAATCCCACAAAACAGGCTCTCGCAGAGAACGCAGAGACGCAAAGGTTAGTTTTGAACATGGCTTCTATTTCAGCTCCCGATGGCTGAGGACCACATCAATATCGTG
>JAOZSM010000135.1 GCA_029939675.1 Fidelibacterota bacterium | reverse complement strand
CGCAGAGACGCAGAGTATTGATATTTATGAGTTTAGACATGTTCGCGATATGTGGTTGTGTTTAATGTATTTAGGGCGTATTCCATGATTGCTCAACTACTTTTTGCGGTTTCGTCAATCTTTGAGTTGGACCAGCGCCTCATGCACCAGATAAATCAATGACTGGTAGCTTTCATCGGTTGCCAAACTCATCCCGATCTCACAGGTTCGGCTGGTAGAATAATGGCCATCCGCTTCCACCTGATTTACTTCTCTGGCTTCGGCCCTTGTAGCACTTTCGGTTAGCTGGGGAGTCAAAAGCCCCCTGTCTCCAGCAAAACCACAACAACCAAGTGCCAGGGGAATGACCACTTCTTTGGCACAACGACGGGCAATGACTTCCATCTTTTTCTCAATTCCCATCTGTCTTGTGGAGCAGGTGGGATGCAACACAACCTTATCGCGTACTTGCCCAAGATTGAGTTTATCCAATACTTCATCATGCAGATATTCTACCATATCCATGATCTTCAACTCACGCCAACGGGCCAAATGAACTCCGCTCAGAATTCTATCATAGTGTTTAAGATGACTGGAACAGGGACTGGTGTCCATAACAATGGGTAGCCGCCCTTCCTGTGAGCTGATCCAGAGCATTTCTGTCGTTTGGATGGCGGCCTGTAAAGCAGCATCGGGAAAACCTTTTGAACTGAAGGTCAATCCACAACATAGATCATCCAGTTTTTGGGGATAGCCCAGCTTAATATCAGCCTGCTGCAAAACCTGCTCAAAGGCTTGAGGTACAGTCAATTTCCGCTGTGCTGGATCAGCTAAACCCCGATTCAAACAGGAGGGGAAATAGATCACTTCAAGATTTTGATCATCTGTAGCAGTCGGGCGAATTCTCTTCCCAGCCTGCAGATGGATATTAAGCGCTGGAATCGCGCCATGAGTTAGACGTGCCAACGTTTTTAAGCCCTGGTAGAAACGCGGCATTCTGAGCAAACTTCTCAGGGGGGCAAACAAGACCATTAGTAGCCGGAATCCTGTTACTGTCCCTGCAAAATGTCGCTGTATAGTGTGACTGAATGACCTGCTCACAGAACTACGCTCATCAGCTCGCATTTGCTTTATGAGGAGGCCCGTATCAATATCAACCGGACAACTCAGACCACAGAGTCCGTCAGTAGCACAGGTCTCAATACCGGCATATTTAAATGCTTTCTGTAATTTAGGCACATGACCTGCATGGTCCCCCTGACTTTTCAGGAGTTCGGTCTCCCTGAGAACATTGATTCTTTGCCGGGGTGTCAGAGTTAGATCAGCGGAGGGACACCAGGGTTCACAGAGACCGCATTCAATACATTTGTCAATTAGGGGATCTACCAGAGGAATCGGTTTGATATGCTTTAAGTGAATCTGATCATCACTACTGATCAACACACCTGGATTTAGAATGCCAACCGGATCCAACAGTTGTTTTATCTCCTGCATGATCGCGTAAGCCTCAGACCCCCATTCCTGTTCTACGAAAGGGGCCATATTGCGACCGGTGCCATGTTCGGCCTTTAACGATCCAGCATACTTATTGACAACCAGATCAGCCAGATCATCCATGAATTTCCCATATTCCCGGATTGTACGATCCAGGGAAAAATCAAGGCTCAGTTTAAAATGGAGGTTCCCATCTCCGGCGTGACCAAAGATCACAGCATCATCATACTGGTAGTGTTTAAATAAGAATTTTAAGTCTTTGATAGCCCGGGCAAGATCCTTGACCTTAAAACAGACATCTTCACTGAGGACTGTTGTCCCAGGAGGTCGCGTAGCGGCATGGAGGGGGCCTAACTCACGGCGTACTTTCCAGAGTTTTTCGCGTTGGATCTGATCACTAAAGAATACTGGCTGAATAGTGGGCTGTTTTTCGTGGATTATTTTCAGGGCTTTTTCAAGTTTGCGAGCCAGTATCTCAGGACGATCAGCTTGATATTCCACAAGGAGAGCAGCTGAGCCGTCAGGGATAAGACCTTGTATTTGATCAGGTAATCCTGGAATATGATTTACAGCTCGAATTGCTGCGTCATCCATGATCTCAAGAGCATAACTACCTGATCTTTTTAATTTCGGAACCAAGCCCGCAGCTGCAGTCAGAGAATCTAATAGCAGCAGGGCTGTGGATCTATGATCATGGAGGGCAACAGTATTCAAAGTAACCCTGGAAATGAACCCCAGGGTGCCTTCGGAACCAACCATGAGATGAGCCATAATATCAATTGGTCGATCAAAATCCAGAAAACTATTCAGACTATAGCCCGTCGTATTTTTAAGCTTGTATTTATTGCGAATTTTCTCGCTTAGGCTTGCCTGGCTCCTGATGCTATCGCGTAAACGCAGCAGGCCATTATAGATCTGAGGGGCTTTCCGATGCAGTTTCTCATCATCTTGAGGAAGGGCAGTATCCAGGATCAGCCCATTGGGAAGGACCATCTCCATGGCCGCCAGGGTTTGGTAACTATTGGCATGCAAACCTGAACCAATCCCACTGGCGTTGTTGGCTACAATGCCCCCAATCAAGGCTGATCTGATGGATCCCGGATCAGGACCGATCCGATAACCCAATGCTTCCAGGTGTTGATTCGCTTTTGCTGCTATAACTCCTGGTTGTAATTTGATCTGTTTACCACCATTAATTATTTCCAGATCGCGCCAACCCTGCTTGATTTCAACCAGAATATCATCGCTGATAGCTTGGCCTGAGAGACTGGTTCCACCCGCCCTAAAAACAACAGTGCGCTTCCGTTTGTTGGCCGCTTTAAAAAGGGTGGCAACATCAGTAACTGATTGAGCTTTGACTACAATTCGGGGAAGTAGACGATAAAAACCAGCATCACGGGCAAAAGCATGCCGCTGGAGCAACTTATCACTAATCTGACCAGCAGATAGTTTTTGCTTTAGTTCATAATAGATACGTGATTGAAAAGGGAGCTGCATATATCCTATAGCCTTGTACAATAATACCGGAAGAACTATGATCCTGGAAAATCTATTTTAATAAAACCCCATCGGGGTTTGCCCCCAAAAGTCAGGAATCTCAGTTTAAAGTGAGTGTCATAATCCGTTCAGTAATACTGGCAACAGGGATACACATGGGGATGATAGTCGCTTCTGTTCCTAAGTAATTGATACTGTAAATCATTCGTTCATCATTCTCTTCAACAATATCGTAACTGATTTCTATTTGATCACCCAACAGAACATAGGTTCCGTTAATATCCAGGGCATCAAAAACCAGATCAATAGCAAAGGTTCCATTAGTTGTATCTGCCAACCAGGTTCCGTCGGAGTTGAAGTTTAAAATGGTGATGTTTGGTAAACAGCCACTTCCAACATTTACCGGTAAATCTCCACCCAGGCTGGCACTGGCATCATTATGTAAACAGATGGTTCCAGTTATGGGGATAGAATCTTGATTTGAATAATTAGTTGTGCCACTCAATACCAAGGTACCGGAATCAATTTGAATAGAATCAACCCCGTTTTGAGCTGTAATAAAATAGACTAATGTATCACGCAGGGTACTCGCTTCAACATTGATAGTCATATCAGTCAGTGTATAGGTTCCTGCCAGGGGTAATTCGACCTCAGGTAATGAGTCCTCTTCACACGTAATTAAAAAACTTATCATTAGCAGAGTCGTGAATGCAATCTTATAGATACTCTTCATAATAAAAACTCCCAGAGAATAAAAAGGCCGCAGAAGCGGCCTTTTTATCAACTATACTAATTGGATTTAGAAGCTCTTCTGAAGACCAACAGCTATTACTGTAGCAGTTTTCATATAAGTTTCATTTCCAGTCAAACCTTCAGCATAAACAACGCCAGATTTGGAACCTTCTTCATAAGAAGTATTTGAATAACCCAGAGTTACAGCCATCTGAGGATTAAGCGTATACTTGGCTCCCAATCCAAAAGTATTGGAGTTCAGGCTATAGCTTAGATCAGTATGATAGGCATCCAAGGCACCACTGGTTGCGATTAAATAGCCACCACTGAGGAGGATAGATTCGGTTACAGCAAACTCAGCACCGAAAGCGATCTCATTGCCATTCTCAACATTGGCTTCTTTACCATCCCAGTTAACACCTTCATTGAAATACATATTGTAATCAAAGGCAATGTTCAAGGAAGGCATTACAAGGTATGACAAACCAATTCCTAGCATACCTGGCATGTCAGCATTAGTAACTTCGCCATCCACATACATAGTGGCATCTTCATCATCATTGGAATTGGTTAATTCCAGGGCAGCCATACCTTCGTAGCGAATACCAATATTCAATTTGTCCATCAGACTGATATTCAAGCCAATAATTGGGGCAAAAGCTGTTCCAGATTGGGTAGCATCAACTTCAAGATCAGCAGTTGCAGCATCCAGTCCTAGACCTTGGGCTGTGTAACCTGCTGCAGTTGCAGTTGCAGTTGCTGCAGCTGTAGTGTAAGCACCTTGAGCAATGTTTGGAGTCCAGGTATCAGGATCAAAACCGGGTACGCCTAAAGCTGTAAAGCCAGCTGCAACGGCATCTAAATGGGCCTGTGTAAAATCAGGATTTCCCGATGCAACGATTGCTGAAAATGGGAAATCGCCAGCTCCTGCATCAACCAAAGGCTGTAAAGCGGCTGCTCCACCAGTAGCTTGTGCAGCACCATCAGTATACAAGGCAGCAACTCCACGCATGACATCACCAGGAGCAAAATCACCATTAGCGGTCTCGACCTTGATGTCTTTCAGGTGTCCCTGATAACTATTGGCGGCTGAGAAGAAACGAGCACCCACTGAAACTGAGAGCATATCATTAATGGCGTAAGAGACAGACCCCTGACCACCAAGATAGGTGGATGAGCCATTGAAATCGACATCCAGATTATAACCAGTTACTCCAGCTGCTGCCATCATAGGAACCAATGCTGAAACAGGGGCTTCAAAGGAGGGTAAACCAGCTTCAAATTCAGCACTGCCACCGCCACCAATAGGTGTAAATCCAGCAGAAAAAACCATTTTGTCCATTTTATATGCCAGATAAAAGTTGGGGAAAAACGGTGCAAAGGTGGTTCCTTCAAAAGTACCATTATTCAATGATGCCAGGTCACTTGTTATGGTCCTGGTCTGATTGATGGTCTGGCTGCTAAAATAGATGTGTATTCCATCATCTAGCTTGGTTAGACCAGCAGGGTTAAAAAATACGGCATCAAGATCTGTTGATGCTCCCCGAGCCATCATGCGTACAAATTCTGCACTCTGGTTGGTATTTTCTACCATCCCACCACCGAATGCAAAACTGACAATCAGTAGTAGAGGTAATAGACGTAGTAACTTACTCATTCTTTTTTCTCCTTGTTTATTGCACTAAATACAGACTCTAGCATAACTATCCGTATCTGTAATTTGCGATCAGCTAAAATAGAAGTGCTTTCCGATTTAGCAAATCAAAATATACAAACTAAACTTCTTCATTTACTGCTGTTAAAATTGAACATACCAGGCGGTCTGTTCATTGATCAGTAATTCACGGACTATAATTCCCCTGGGAATCGAGTTCTCAGGTACCACAATATGATCCTGAATATTGCTAAACATTTCTGCATTGGTCAATAATTGAGCCGGTTCTGCTAATAAACCAATAACCATAATCATGTAACCATCTGGTTGTAATTGAATAAAATATTCAGTACTTGCCGTTCCAGGATCAATGGGAGAACTAAAGGTGACAAAATGATCCACAACAGAATATCCTGGTGTGCTAATACTATCCAAATCCAGATCCAGGTCAAAAACAACTACTGCAGCTCCTTTAAGTGAATCAGGCCAATCCGGATCAAAACTAACCGTCCCCTGGACACCTGAAACAACCGACAAGCCTCCTGGCTCAGCGCAGGATGTTATAAAATAAAGGCTAACTACTACGCCCAGTGACAATAACTGGAAGACTATATACATGTTTTGCATCATTTTTCGCATTTCGACTCCGCTCAATGTGACGATTCAGATTGACGGTTCAGAATGGGGAAGATTCCAATGCAGGAGAATAGAAATAACGAGACCTGGATCATAGCCGCCGCTCCACGGTAAGCGTGAAAACCCGCTCCTCTTCCATATTGCGTTCCAGTTGAGTATAGTAATACTGAAATATATTCTCAACCCGCATCAAAAACTGCCAGGACCCTATTGAGGATCCCAGACCAGCATTCCAAATATGTACGGGAACCTGTTTATCCTGACCCGTAAGTAGATTCTCAGGGAAAAGTTCAACACTTTCCAACTTGCTGGCATAACGATATTCAATCATCCCATCCAGATTCCATAAGTGTAATCCAACCGTACTAACCCAGTGATGACGATAACGGTAGGAAAGCGTGTCAACCACGTCTCCACCAGCATTTAACTCCACGGGATCCAACCAGGTCCAGGCCGTTTTTAAATCTACAAGATTATTTAACAGGCTAACCCCCAATCCCAGATCCATCCCCAGGATCCTGGCATTTGAAATATTGTGAAAATGAATCACTGCCAGACTGTCCGGGACAGGTTCAATCAGATTATCAAATTGATTATGAAATAGAGCCAGATCCAGTTTGATCAAATCCAAAACGCCCAGCTGACCCGTCAAAAAGGTTAGTCCTATTTCTCGACTGATACTGGTCTCGGAAACCAAATCCGGATTAGGCTCAACTGTAAAGATGCTCCGCCGAGCCCGGGTAAACATTTCCGCAACCGTGGGCACCCGAAAGCCTTTACCGGTGGAAATACGCATGGCCATCCAGGCCGTGGGCTTCCAATTCAGGGCCAGTTGAGGAGAAAAAACCTGATCCAACCGTTTATCATCCACATCATAGCTTTCCCAACGACCGCCGAGAGACAGTGTTATCTGTCTAATTTTTTTCTGAACCAGCAGATATGACGCTAACGAGTTACTGGCATGCTCACCAAATATCTGAGCTTCAATCCCATTCTGCTGGAGGGTCAGCCCAACAACACTGGAAAGGTTGCCTGACCAGGTCTGACTGGATTGTAATTCTCCAAAATAGCGATGCTCATTTGAGTAATCCGGGTCAGCACCAAAACCCTGCCAGGAGTTCCAGTAACCACTCCCCCGTATTTTGAGGGCCAGATCAGGAGAATGAACATAGTTGTAATGTCCATTGATAATGGATTTGACACCCTCGGTATAGTCATCTTCAGACCCAGCTGGTGCTTCAAAGGGGTCGGCTGGGCTCTTCCAGGTGGATAATAAACCAGATGCATCATCCAGCACATTCACGAAGAGAACAGCACTATGGGCATTGTTGAAATTAAGCTTTAATTTTCCAGAAATATTCAAGGCTTCTTCCCAGTTCAATTGCATAAACCCGGCATCGTGTCGTTTCTGAATACGCAGCCAGGCAGCGTGGTCGCCAAAACTGCGGGAATGGGATAGCTCGGTGTTGTAAAGCAGCCCAGGTGAGTCCCGCCACTTCCATTGGTCAATTCTGGGTTGGCTGTAGATACCGATTTGAGTAGAGATTCTGGTTTCCGGCTCGGGCGGTGCATTGCGGGTGATAATATTCACCACACCACCCATGGCACTTGATCCATACATGGCAGAACCGCCGGATTTGACAATTTCAACCCGCTCTACCTCTGATGTCGGAACTGTAGCCCAGGTTATGTTACCAGCAGCGCTACCCAGCAGGGGAATACCATCAAGGAGTAGGAGTGATCGACTGCCGGCACCCATGGTATAGCCCGAAGTGCCTCTGATATTCAACTGTCCCTTGATTGTGGAAACACCCGATTCATAGGTTAGAATATCCACCATCTTGATCACGGCTTTAGACTGAATTTCCCGCCGTCCAATGGCAGACACCGAAAAGGGCGATTCCAGAATATTCTGGGCTTTGCGGCTGGAAGTCACCACCACCTGAGGCGATGCCAAAACATTTGATTTAAGCTTTACATCCAGAACGGTAGGAAGTCCCACCAGCACAGCAACATCTTTTTGCGAATAGGGTGCATAACCCATCATAGAAAAAGTAAGCTGATAGTTGCCCGGCGGGAGATCGTAAAGCTGGTAATAACCCTCCAGATCAGAGGTTGTACCGATTGAACTACGCTGGATCTGAATATTTACACCAGGCAGAGCCATACCTGATTTTGCATCAGCCACCTGCCCGCTGATGCTGATATTACTTTGAGCAAAAAGAGCGTGAAACCCCGTAGCTACCAGAAATAGGG
>JAOZSM010000134.1 GCA_029939675.1 Fidelibacterota bacterium | reverse complement strand
TCACATCCCATAGCAGATCAACCACCTCCTCACCCTGGGTAGTAACCTTCATTTTAACCACCGGGTTATACAACAGATAACGACGATCATCTGGAGAAGCCACTCGCATATAATCAGCCGCTCTCAGAGCAAAAAGTTTCATGGCCACCAAACGTGCATAAGCATCCACAAACAACTGTTTCACATGGGGAAAATCAGTCACGTACATTTTGTAAAGACTGCGTTTTGAAGCATGATCAATTGCCTCGTAAAAGGCGTGGGTAGACATGCCGATAGAAGCCCAGCCCAGGTTATATTTTCCAATATTCACAGTATTGAGCACTGTATCCCAGGCATTCTGACCCTTAACCAGAATATCCTCCTCTGTGATGGGATAGTCTTTTAAGGCATACTCCGCCACATAACTTTGGCTGGAAACTATATTTTTTACACATTCATAATTTTCGTGCTGATAATTTGCTACGAAGGCGACATAGTCATTTGAATCTGTCATCTTGCCAAAAGTAGAGACCATCTTGGCTACATTGCCATTCCCAATGTAATACTTGGATCCATTCGCCAGATAAGTTCCATCTGCCTGAGGAGTCAGTGACATTTCTGTTGAGTAGATATCGGCACCATGTTCTTTTTCAGATAAGCCAAAGGCAAAAACTTCACCTTCTTGAAGTTGTTTTCCCGCGAGTTGTTTCAACTGCTCATTTTTTGTCATCCAAATGGGTCCCAGACCAAGAATGGACACCTGCCAGGTGTACCAGTAGGCCAACCCGTAAAAAGCCAGAATCTCACTGTAATGGGCTATCCGCCAAGTATCCCAACGACTGTCCTGATCACCATATTCAGTGGGCCTGAGAAGGGTTGCAAAGATATTTTCTTCTTTTATAAATTCCAGGAAATCAGCATACCAAATCCGATGTTTATCATCATCCTTGATTTTTTCTAATCCTTTAGATTCAAAAAAGTTGATGGTCTTTTCAACGATCTCCTGAAAGCGTTTGTCAGAATGTTCTATCTTATATTTTGTTGGGTTGAGTAGCATTGGATTCCCCTCCGTTTATTGCTTCATATCAATTAATAGATTATTACTTGAACAAATCAAGGTAAACTGTTTTCGTTATAGAAAGGGTGCAACAACTATTCCAAGAGGAAAAGACCTTCATTCTTGCAGATCTAACCTTTTTGACTTCTCTATTGCCACCAAGGCACCAAGCCACGAAGTTTCAAGTAAATACTTGATGCCCTCGCAAAAAGTCCCTCTCGCAGAGATCGCAGAGACGCAGAGTGTTGATTTTTATGAGTTTAGATATGTTCGCGATATGTGGTTGTATTTAATGTATTTAGGGCGTATTCAATGATTTCTCAACTACTTTTTGCGAAGCCGTCAAAATTATCAAGCAAGATTTCTTTCTTAATCTCTATAAATTAGACTAAATTGCGAACCGGCCCAAAATGGGACCAGCAAATAACTATTTGATCTATGCAGATAAGAAGATACAGATGACCCCTGAAAACCGCTCCCTCTCTGGAAATATTGTTGATGTTTTAAATCAGCGAATTTTTCCTGGAACCGTCAAGATCCAGGACGGTAAAATTATCTCAGTAATTGAAGAATCAGTTACCGAAAACCAGTATATCCTACCCGGACTGATCGATGCCCATATCCATATCGAAAGCTCCATGTTACTTCCTACAGAATTTGCCCGAGCTGCAGTTTGTCATGGCACCGTCGGCACCGTTTCAGATCCCCATGAAATCGCCAATGTGCTAGGCCTGCAAGGCGTTCAATACATGCTGGATAATGCTGAGCAGACTCCTTTAAAATTTTACTTTGGAGCGCCCTCCTGTGTACCTGCAACACCCTTTGAAACCGCCGGCGCCAGTTTAACGGCACCTGAAATCGAAGAACTGCTAAAACTGCCCAATATTGTCAGTCTTTCTGAGATGATGAATGTCCCCGGGGTGCTCAATGATGCTGAAGATGTCCTGGAAAAACTAAGCCTTGCCAAATCCACCGGTAAAATTATCGACGGTCATGCTCCTGGACTTCGGGGAACTGCTGTAAAAAAATACATCGAAGCGGGCATCACCACAGATCATGAGTGCTTTACCCTTGAGGAAGCCCTGGAAAAATTATCACTTGGAATGCAAATCCAAATCAGAGAGGGCTCGGCTGCCCGCAACCTGGACGATTTGATTCCCCTGCTCAATGATCACTATAAAAACTGTATGCTTTGCAGCGATGACAAACATCCTGATGACCTGGCTGAAGGTCACATCAATGAGATGGTAAAGCGGGCCATGGCAGCCGGGATTGATCCACTTAAGGTGTTATGGAGTGCTTCAGTTACTCCTGTCAAAACCTATGGTCTGGATATTGGATTACTGCAAATAGGTGACCCTGCCGATCTAATTATTGTGGATGATCTGACCCGATTCAAGATTAAAACAACCCTCATCAATGGAGCTATTGTTGCTAAAAATGGATTTCCGGAGTTAGACAGTCCGACCCCAAAGCCCATCAACCATTTTATGGCTAATACTCAGTTAGCTCAGAACTTTAAGATCAAACCGAATGGGGCTTCTGTTCCTGTAATTGAGGTAATCGATGGCCAATTGGTCACCAGGAAATTTGAGTGGACACCTACTTTAGATGATGCCGGCTTTATCCAGGCTGATCTGGATAGTGATATTCTTAAAATTGCCGTCCTCAATCGTTATTCCAGCTCAAAACCGGCCGTTGCATTGATCAAGAATTTTGGACTGAAGGATGGGGCAATTGCCTCTTCTGTAGCCCATGATTCACACAATATTGTCGCCGTAGGTACTTCTGACAAAGCTTTGGCCAAAGTAATCAACATGGTCATTGATCATCAGGGTGGAATTGCTGCTGTGAGTGCAAATGACAATCATATTTTACCACTTCCGGTGGCTGGAATCATGTCTGACGGGGACGCTTTTGAAGTTGGCAAAGCATATGGCTGGATGGACTCACTCGCCAAAGAGATGGGATCCAATCTAATGGCTCCCTATATGACGCTTTCCTTTATGGCCCTGCTGGTTATTCCTGATATCAAACTCAGCGATAAGGGCTTATTTGATGGGGAAAAGTTTGAGTTTATAGCTGCGTTTGTTTGAAATTAAGAACCAGGTTATTTATTAGACACAAATTGCACTAATTGACAAAATGAATCCGAAATTAAGCATATCTCGTCCTTTTATAATCTATTCGTATAGATTCGTGAATCCTTCGTGATCTTCGTGTCTGAATTATTTATATGAAAAGCAAGGCTCACATAATCGGAACCCGACAAAAGCGAGTCGATGCCAGAGGAAAAACCACTGGTGCCACTAAATTTGTCACCGATATTCAGGTGGATAATCTGCTTCATGCTGCTCCAGTTTATGCGTTAGTTCCTCATGGTCGACTTCTCAGTATTGACTCTAGCCAGGTGGAAGATGATTCTGATTTTATCGCTCTGTTTACTGCTAATGATATTCCAGGTGAAAATCAGGTCGGGGTCATTTTCGAAGACCAACCCCTTATGGCTGATAAGATTGTCCGGTATATCGGTGATAGTGTGGGGATCCTGGTAGCAAAATCAACTGAAGCAGCCCAACGTTTGGCAAAACTGGTACAGGTGAATGTCGAAACCCTGGAACCTATATTTTCCATTAATGAAAGCCGGAATGCTTCTGGAAATTTTCTTCATGAATCTAACCTGGCCTGTGAACATCAGGTAAAACGAGGGGATCCTGAAGCAGCTTTCAGGGAAGCAGAGCACATTATTGAAGCCACTTTTGATACACCTTATCAAGAGCACTATTATCTGGAACCTCAGGGCTGTATCGCTCAACCATCAAGCAATGGCGGCGTCTACATACTGGGATCCATGCAGTGTCCTTTCTATGTCCAAAAAGCAGTCTCAAAGGTCCTGGACATTCCTTTTGCCAAGATCAAAGTGGAACAAGCTCCCACCGGTGGCGCTTTTGGTGGCAAAGAAGATATCCCGTCTGAAGTTTGTACCCGGACAGCTCTGGCAGCCATGCTTCTGGATCAACCAGTAAAAATGATCTATGGTCGTACGGATGATGTACAACTCACCAGTAAACGTCACCCGTTTCAGATGTACTATAAAGTAGGGCTTTCCAGCGCTGGAAAATTACTTGCTGCAGACATAAAACTGGAAGAAAACGCCGGTGCCTATGCCACCCTTTCATCTGTGGTTTCCTATCGATCAGCCATGCAGGCAATGGGTCCCTATGTGATTCCCAACATCTCTGTAGAATCTAAATCTTATTACACAAATCTACCACCCGCGGGGGCTTTTCGAGGCTTTGGTTCTCCCCAGGCTGCTTTTGGTCATGAACGGATGATGGATATTATCGCTACTGAAATGAAGATCGATCCGGTGGAATTGCGTCTCCAGAATGTGCTAAAAGTTGACACGGAAACCCTAACAGGACAAAGACTCACGGCCAGCGTTGGAGCTGAGGAAACTTTACAAACTGCGGCTGATGCAGCCCACTGGTCAAATCAATCAATATCAACTGATTCCCGATATTTGACTGGCTATGGTGTTTCTTTGATCCATTATGGAAATTGCCTCGGAGCAGCCGGTTGGTTCATGGATGGCAGTGGAGCCAAGATCAAAATCCACCGAGATGGATCAATCTCAGTCGCTTTTGGTCTGGTAGAAATGGGACAGGGTGCCCTGACCGTGGTAAACCAGATGACGGCTGAAGCACTCGGCGTGAACTCTGCGCGAATTACCGTCTTGCCAACTGATACTGACCAAGTACCAGATAGTGGTCCTTCAGTGGCCAGTCGGAATGTGGTCATGACAGGTAATGCCATTCACGATGCTGCCCGAAAGATACTGCCCATCCTGAAAGAAGCCGCTGCCGAGCTGATGCAGTGCGATCTCCATGAGATTAATATTGAAAATGATGTCGTCCATAATACGCGCAATGATGAGTCGCTCCCTTTTGAAGAATTGACAAATTATGTCTATCTTTCCAACCGACCCATGGATGTATTGGGTTGGTGGCATGTTCCTAAATTAGAATACGATGCTGTCAAGGGCCTTGGGGAAGCTTACTTCACCTACTCCTATGCTACCCACATTGCTAAAGTTCAGGTGGATACTCTCACCGGGCTGGTTAGGGTTAAAAAGATCTGGGCTGCTCACGATGTTGGTCGAGCAATTAATCCCGCTGGATTGGAAGCCCAAATTGAAGGGGGAGCCGCCCAGGGAATCGGTTGGGCTTTGACTGAAAACTTTAAATTAAAGCTGGGAAAAGTTCTTACGGACAACCTGACCACCTATTTATTACCCACTGCTTTAGACGTGGGTGAGATCGAATCCATCCTGGTGGAGGATCCAGAACCAGAAGGCCCCTGGGGTGCCAAAGGAATTGGTGAACCGGCCATTATTCCCACTGCTGCTGCAATCGCAAATGCTGTGAGCAATGCCCTCGGTAAACCCATTAACCACATTCCCATAACTCCTGAAAATGTCATGACAGCATTAAATAGTAGTAAAACATGAGGTTAGATCAAAACCACCAACCCAATAATGGAATATTATTATAGTCAATTTATCAAATGGTGGAATAATATCATAATAGAATATGAAATATATGGAATAATATTACATTAGAAGATGAGAATTGTGGAATAATATCATAGTGGCGAACAGTACAAAATCAAGATTAATCATAAAAGACCTTAAGGTGCACGGTAAGCGCGACGAGATAACGCTACTAATTGGAGCCAGACAGACGGGTAAAACGACTCTTCTCAAAGATATTCAAAAGGATTTGAATGAGCAGGGAGGAACAACTGCATTTTTCAATCTGGAAGATAAAACTTTCCTGGAAGCCTTTAATAAGCACCCCAAGAATCTATTCCAATTTATCCCCTTGCCGGTAAGCGGAAACAGGGTGACTGTATTTATTGACGAAATTCAATATCTGGATGATCCTTCTAACTTTCTCAAGTTACTTTATGATGAATATGTTGGTCAACTTAAGCTTATTGTCAGCGGTTCTTCAAGTTTTTATATCGATCAAAAATTTGGAGATTCCCTGGCTGGAAGAAAAAGAATATTCCATTTACCGACCATGAATTTTCGTGAATTTCTATACTTCAAAGACTTTGACGCACTCAAAGATCTGGTACATTCAGGATCTTTCCCACGGCTGTATGAAACAGACCTGTTTGCTTTACTGGCAGAATATCTGATCTGGGGAGGATATCCTCAAGTTGTTCTAGCTCCTGATCCAGCGGAAAAGAAATTCCGGCTACGGGAGCTGGCAACGGCATACGTCAAAAAAGATATTCAGGATGCGGTAATAAAACATCCCGATGCATATCTAAATATTATGCAGATTGCGGCAAAGCAGATTGGAGGCCTTGTAAACCCAAATACTATTGGGAAAAATATCGGCCTGCACCAAATGACCGTTGAAGCATACCTGTTGATTATGCAGAAGTCTTTTCACATCTCGCTCATTCCTCCATATTTCAAAAACACTACAACAGAATTACGGAAAATGAGAAAAGTCTATTTCCAGGATCATGGCTTAAGAAATTATTTCATCAATGACTTCTCGCCCTTACCAATACGGGACGATCGCGGTGAATTATTAGAAAATTATGTTTTCAGATTGTTTTCAGATCACTTTGATGACTGGGATATTCGGTATTGGCGAACTCAGAAAAAGTTAGAAGTCGATTTTGTCATCGAAGGCAAAAGAGCCTATGAAGTCAAATACTCAGCTGCACAGTTCAAATCAGGAAAGTACCAATTTTTCAAAAATAAATACCCAGACATCCCTCTTGAATTAATTCACTATAATAATGTCCTTAATTTTGATCCCATGAAAAAATACTAAGCTTATGACACCTCAATTATTGCACAATCTGCACATCATTGATCCCTTTGGAGAGCGGGAATTCCTGGACCGGGTATCGATCGTCATTGAAGATGGATTAATCAAGTTTGTAGGCCGAGGATATTCACACGTAGGGTTCGAAGGCCAGATTCTGGATATGCAGGGCAAAACCGTTCTTCCTGGTATGATCAATGCCCACACCCACCTTTACTCTACTCTGGCCATGGGCATGCCAGCTCCCCAAAATGACCCCGGCAACTTTACCGAAATCCTGAAAGAGATCTGGTGGAAACTCGATCTTGGACTAGATCAGGCATCCACAAAAGCATCCTTTGAAGCTGGGTTGTTAGACTGTCTTCAAAACGGAACCACTACCGTCATAGATCATCATGCCAGCCCTAACTTTATTGATGGTTCACTGGATCTTCTTGCCAAAACGGCTGAGACATTTGGAGTGAATATCAGCATTTGCCTGGAATGTTCTGATAGGAACGGCACTGCTAATTTTTGTGATACACTGGCCGAGAATCTCAAGGCAATAGAGCAGTTTGGATCTGATCCATATGTAGCTCCACTACTTGGTTTGCACGCCTCCTTTACCCTTTCGGATAAATCACTCCGCTCCATTAGCGATCACCTCAAAAAGCTTCCAAATTCCGGAATTCATATCCATGTGGCAGAAGATCTGGCAGATGAGCAGGATGCCCAAAGTCGAGGATTTAAATCTGTCATCCAACGCCTTGACCATTTCAACCTGCTTAATCAGCATTCCCTGATCGTTCATGGTATTTATATCACTCGCGAAGACCGGCAAACCCTTTTAAAACGTGGCTGTACTCTGATTCACAACCCCAGCTCAAATGCCAATAATCGGGTCGGTATTCTTGAAAGTGAGATCATTGAAGCTCTTCATGCAGGGTTGGGCACAGATGGTATGCAAAATAACATGCTCAGGGAAGCCAAAGAAGGCAGTCTTATCAGATCAGCCAAAAGCAGCAGCCAGATCGACTATCTCAAACTATTATTTAAGAACAACCCTGATATTGCTGTTAAAACTTTTGGCCGATTGATCGGCCACATTGAGGAAGGTGCCCAGGCCGACCTGCTTTTTTATGACTATGACCCCCGGACTGAGATTCACGAGCAAAACTTCGCCGGACATTTACTATACGGTCTAGGCAAGCCCTGTGATGTTATGACCCGCGGTCAATTTCGTATTAGAAATACAATTCTTGTGGATATCGACATCACAAGAATTCATGAAAATTCACGTAATCAATCCACCCGGCTCTGGAATAAAATGCTGGAACAGGGAAGATAGAAGATAGAAGATAGAAGATAGAAGATAGAAGATAGAAGATAGAAGAT
>JAOZSM010000133.1 GCA_029939675.1 Fidelibacterota bacterium | reverse complement strand
TTTTTGGGAATAAACAGGCAAAGTGGTTAATCAGCCATATCATTTAGATATAACTATATATCAAATAATTGTCATAATCGAATATTGTTTTTATAATTCTGAGCATCACAAGCTGTTTATTATCACAATGTTATATTACGTTTGATAATGTTGGCACATGCTTTGTGAATGGGGTGATAGTATGTGTAAATCAAACAAAGCCCATAAGGAGGCAATCATGATCAAAACTAAACTTACTTTAACAACACTGGTACTGCTACTCGGCGTTGCAAATTTAATGGCCAGACCAACATCCATGTCCTACAGCTGCAAACCTGAACCCGTTCATGGCATGCAATATCTGGAAAGCAACACGGCTTACCCATCGCTGGAACGGGAATTGGGTAATAATGGTTATGTCGTTTTAAGTTTCGATATAGATGTCATCGGAAACGTTTCAAATATCATTGTTACCCAAAGTGGTGGTGCGAATTTTGATGAATCAGCCATTAAAGCCGTTATGAATACAGACTGGAATCCAGCTATGAACAACGGCACTGCAACCGCTGTTACATTTGAACTGCCCTTTGCCTATCACGCAAAATAAGTGATAGCACCCCCGATATTTGACAGATCGTCCCTTAATACATAGTAAACAGGCAGAGTGCTTAGGCGTTCTGCCTGTTTTTTTATATGCGCCCGTAAAATGGCTCCATACCTGTTATAAAATTTTGAAATTTGACGCCCCCGCAAAAAGACACTCCCGCGCAAACGCAAAGTGCAGATAATTAAGGACATAGCCAACATTCACATGAATGGCTATATTTATTGATATTGTGGTAATATTCATATTCTGTCATATACTTTTTGCGAGGACATCAAGTATGATGATTCAATACTTATCAAAATATTTTAATAGATGCCTGAGAAATATTGAGGTATCAACCTCCTATTGGCATCAATTCTAGTTGGTGCCTTAGGGCATTTCGACCCCCGCCCCTTTAACATACTTGTCGAACCACCTGAGCTGCTCCCAAATTACATGCTCCACACTTTCCCTAGCCCGATAACCGTGATCCTCAAAGGGTAGCAGAACCAGTCGGGCCGTGCCACCCGAACCACGCACAGCTTCGAAAAAGACCTCGGACTGAAACGTGAGGGTACCCGGGTTGGAGTCGTCATTACCGTGGATGATCAGGACCGGCTCGTTGACCTGGTCGGCAAAGAAGGTCGGCGAAACCTGGATGTAGACGTCCCGGGCCTCAAAAAGGGAACGACGCTCGGACTGGAAGCCAAAAGGCTGATTGGTCTTGTTGTACGATCCACTGCGGGCAATACCGGCTCGAAATAGATCGGTGTGTGCCAGAAGGTTGGCTACCATGAGCCCACCGTGGCTGTGGCCCATGATACCGATCCGGTCTGGATCAGTTACTCCCATCTTAACGGCCTGTTTCACGGCAGCCTCGGCATCAGCCACTAACTGGGGTACAAAGGTATCATAGGTGGTTTCGGGGTCACCAAGCATGGGCATAGCGGTCCGGTCCAGTACTGCGTATCCGCGTAGCAGGAAGTAGAGATGGGATGGTCCATATATGCGCATGAAACGCTGGTTCGAACCTCTGACCTGTCCGGCGGTACTCATACCAGAATATTCAAGGGGATAGGCATACACCACTGTGGGCAAGGCTGTGCCCTCCTCGTAGCCAGGCGGTAGGAGCAATTGAAAGTTGAGGGGAACACCATCCGCACGTTCATAGCGCACAATGCTCTTCTTGATCTCTCGCAGCTGGGGTGTGGGATCCTCAAAGCGTGTGATCGGTACTCTGGTCAAGTCTCTGGTAGCTTCTCCCTCGGCTGCTTCGATCTCCTTGCCAAAGGTAGCCAGATAATAATTGGGTACATCGATCGTGGACTCAGAGCGCAATATAAAGCGATCCTCGGCACCAGCCAATGCTACGAAATACTCGTAATGGTCCGGCCTACAACGGAAGAGACGCTGAGTCTCACCCATGTGCAGTTGACGCAAATCCAGGAAGGGCCGGTCACCCTCAGCAGTAGCGCCGCTCCCGCGGAAATAAACCGCATCTTGCTGCTGGCGGAGCACCCAATGACCATTGGCTAGTGGGCGGAACAGGGGAGAACCTGGATCTCCATAACGATCGTTCTCATCAAGGTCAAACCACAGACGGGAGGTTCCTGCATCCACATCCAGGAGCCAGACATAGCGCCAGCGACGGATCCGCTCGTGCTGGGTAAGCATGAGGGTACCACCCTCGGCACCCCAGGCATTCCCGGAGGATTGTATCCGAAATTCTGCTCGGAAGACCTCCTCAGGTTCAGCTGTAAAGGGCCGGTCCAGACGCATGAGTCTATCACGATGGGGTACCTCGGCCACCGGATCTCCTCCGTCAAGGGCCTCAACCCAAAAGAGTGTGTGGGGAGCTGTGGAACGCCAGGAAACCGAGCGTGGACCTTCAGGAACACCATGAATTGGAACTTCATTGGCTAGAGGCAAAGAGGCTATATTTGCAATTAGTTCTCCCTTGCTATCCCAAACCTCAACTTCACTGGCAAAGCGCCACCAGGCTACCTCATGAGACCAGGGGCCAACCAGACGTTCAACCAGAAGGTAGCTTCCGTCTGGGGAAAACTCAGTTGCAGTGTAAGTGGCGGGAGCACCAATGACTGTTACCCTGTCTTTCTCTGGATCAACGATCACCAGCTCAGACCTGGTATAGTAATCGAAGAGAGCATCGTCATGAGCGGTCTCTAGCAGATTGCGCGCCTCGTAGGTGGAGCGAGCTGAGGCGCCGATTCCTTCGAGAATCTCCGGACCCGCTGGTATGGTGGGTGGTTTAGGAGCCAGTCCCCGTTGCGGGATACGACGGACCAACAGACGTTCTTGATCGGGTAGCCAACTCACCGCTTGACCCATTAGGGGATTAAGAGCCAGATCTTCGATCTTAGTCAAATTACCCTGCACCGAGCCAACCCACAGGCCGATGTGATCTGCGTGTCCAACAGTGAGGGCAAAGTGCTGGCCGTCTACAGTCCAAGCTACATCATGGACCTCAGCACCAGCCGGTAGATCGAGTGGTGTCGTGGCTCCGCCCTTGACTTGAACCAGGCGGGGGGAAGTGCCCCCATGCCGGCCATGGGCACCATTGATAGCAGGATTAACCCGGATGCCGGCCAGCTTGTGCATGGGTGCAGCCAACTCAGCGAGGGGAGGATAAAGCACCGGATCAGCGAGAAACAAATACTCTCCAGTTGGGGCGGTCCAGACCCAGGGGAGCTGTGGTGCGTGGAGGACTTCCATGAGATCCTCGGGTGGTGACTTCCAGTTGGAAGTTTGCTGAATGCTCTCATTAGCGGCCCCCGTATCTGCTGATTTTGTGCATGTCAGGACTGTAAACGACGCCACTGAAAGCAAACAGATCCCTAATACTAGAAATATTCGTTTCATTTTTAACCTCCACTTACCCAAATTTTTATTTTTACATGCTAAAATGTAGTCTATAGGTCTGAGATATCAAGGGAATCACAAAATCTCATTGAGTATCATGGAAGATTGTTAATAGAATTATTGGACTAACCCTTGCGCTGAAGGTCAGGGCTAGTTTAGCCTGCCATTTCTAAAAAAGGGCTGGTCAAAAGCCAGCCCCATTGATATGATCAACTAATTGATAGTTGTTGTTATTAAAACCGATAATCAAAGGATGCCGTGGGAAAAATGAGCGAATTATTACCTTCCTCATTTTCAAAAGCACCAGCCATTATCCCGGCTGATATGAATCCTCTATTTGCTATCCTCCACTGATAGGTTGCTGTGCTGTAGATTGCTAAAGCATTTCCTGTATAACCGATTGTACCAGAAAAATTGACACCATTATTGTTGTAATCATGCTGCTTGCAAAATCCAATACCGAGCAGATTAACCCCCAATCCACCTGTCAGAAAAAAAGCACTGTTTTCCCCCACTCTAAAATCTTTTGTGATTCCAATCAGATTCATACTGCGAGGAGTTCCAAGTCCAAATTGAACGGACCATGTATCGTCTGATAGATCAGCGCGTTGTCCCGCAAATATTTCTTTAGTAATTTTATCAATTTCATCTAATTGGTAAACAAAAACATTGCGACCCGACTGGATCTTTACATGCCTATCAGGTGCATATTCTATGATCATACCACGGATAATAGACCCATCCTTCAAATAGATAACATCCTCATATGTCTGTGAAAAGATTATACCACTAAGGACAATGCAAAACAGAAAAAGATACTTCACGCCTACCTCCTATTTCATTTGAACTAGATAGACTAATTTAAGTATGATGGTGTCTTATCACTATAACAATTCAACAGCTAGAGACCTACAACGGCACCAGAGGCTCTGGGGGGATTAAAAAGAACCTGCCCATTTTAGCCTGCCCGACGTGTTTATTGGCATATTGTGTCATTGTTTGTCATAGTTGGTGGGTTTTGTGTGACAGGATTACAAGGTCATCCATCGCACTTCGACTCCGCTCAGTGTGACGGCTCGGGATGACGAGGACGAACGAATACAAGCGTCTATCCCTTATGTAGCAACAATCTCTATAAAACGAAATAGCCCCCAGGAACCGAAGTTCCCACGGGCTTGGGGGGGTGAGCGCTGAGGGACTCGAATCCCCGACCCCCTGCTTGCAAGAAAGCAGATACTGAACTACAACGAGGTGTTATAAATGCGTTTAGGTTATGTTGTAAAAAATGGGAGCCTGCCCGATTGGGGCCTGCGGAATGTCAATCCTTGACCACTTACTGTGCAGCATATTGTCAAGTGGTCATATATGGTATCCTTTTCCACTTAGATTGTTTTCCAGACCTTTAGAAAAGTACTCTATCACTCCTTCAATGTCCATCACCACCCAGCTTATGAAGTCTGATGAGCTTAATTAGTGTCCGTCCTTAATGTCTGAAAACAAACCGTTGAAACGGTTCTTCTTAAAATAGCTGAATCAGAAACCCACGACTTAAGTCGTAGGCTGCTATACACTTAAGGATGATTGTAACCATTTCAATGGTTTCCTGTATTTTTGGAAATAGTAACTTTATGGACAGACACTAATTAGATACAGTATAAACATCTACTCTTATAGCAATGACCTAAATACGTTTGCGCAGATGCATATAGAGCTGTTATATATTAAACCTTTCCTGTGTAAAACGAAGTTCGCCAAAGTTTTCGGGGGCATGGAATTCTAGATCATCCAATGCTACCCAGGATCCCCAGTGTGGATGGGAGGTATTCTCCCCACACTTAAAGGCATTTCCTCTCCATAAATTTTTCTCATCATCGCCTATTGCTCCGACATAGTTCTCTAGGATTGCAAATGGGATAAAAAACTCCAAAAACCAAGTGGCGTGAGTTTTCTGTTCTGGATCTACCCTGGAAGGCAAAGAATGAAAGCGCTTGATCTGTTGACTCTCCGCAACAGAGAGTAATTTAAACTTCTTAATATTTCGATTTACTCGGGTGGGATCCGTGACATAGCTGGCGAAGAGTGTTCCCCCACAATTAAATTCAAAATTAAAATAGCCCCTGTTTTTCTTGGGCTGTAAAAATATCTCAACACTGCTATCCTCATGTACATCAGCTTGAAAATCCGTATGTATGCAACGAATGTATCGATCTTCAACCTTAAATATTCCGTGGATACCTCTATCACCATATTGCAGCTTACACTGGGTTCGAGGACGGTGTGAACTACTCTCGGGCCTGAATGATGCAACATGCAGGGGCGGTATTGAATCCCAGGCTAAACCATTCCACAACCCTTTCAGCTCAGGAACCTCGATGACCGGTTTAATCGAATATTTATGTTCGCTCAATCTTACTCCCATTCAGGACCTACAAATTCAATTTGCTGACCTGGCACCAAACGATCACATTTGATGCTCAAATCTGGATTAATACCACTTTCAGCAAACCCGACCTGCATCGTATCTCCAGGTTGAAAATGTTTTAGTGATTCTCCGCCTTGAACAACACTATTGAATAGCATGTACGAAAACTCCAGAGCTATGGCAGATGTCTATATTTTTGAGTCTAGATCTTCGATCATTAGAAACATTCATTTTAATGAGCCCCAATAGTTTGCGTTAAAACTGTGTCAGTATGAGGCAAATATGTCAGATTCATGTTATCTAATATCTTCGCTGCCGTGGTAATCCCTTGAAGGTCAGGATTGAGTTGTAATCTTGTTTGTATTTGTTCTGTTCGTCCAATTATTGCAGGCAAACCTAAGGATCTCGTATCAACAGCAATTCTACCCGAATAAACCAAGGATGGTTGCCCATTGCCATCACGATCAGGTTCGCCATTCGCTAGATTGGCAGGAAATGTCTCATTGAAATCTCCTGCTACATTCAGCTCCAAAAAGTAACGCCATTCAGCTCCAGTGGGAACCTGGGCGAAGATTGAAATTTTTTTTCGGGGAGTTGCACCTGTAATCCCATCAGGTAAGGGTTTTAGATAAGATGGAAGGGTCCCCCCTGTTTCTTTATTTCGACGCGATATCCAATATGGCAAAGCTGTAGGACAAACGACCTTACCCACCCATAACCCTTTTGCCAAACGATTTGAAACCCAGAGGGTCCGAATTTCGCTACCTCCCTCGTTCTCCAACCAAAGCGCCATCTGAGGTGGTTCACCAAAATTACTAAGGCGATACATATCGGGGTTTAAACGAATATCAAACCGGAGATTTGCTTGAGTTGAATCCTTCCAGGTTAGGACTGGCTCAATATCATTGCTGCAGCTCATGAATAGGAGTACTACGAAAATTAACAAGTCTAACAATAATTTGGGTTTAGTTTGTAATAATCCCAAGTGGTTCCCTGGTTTTCCACTTTCCTCGGGTAAAGTCAGGAAATTCTATTGGCTTTGAACCATTGGCAACTGAGAGTTCAGTCAGACCAGAAACTACGGTCCAATCAACAGCCTCATAGACATCCATATCTGTAGGAAGTCCGTTCCGCAAGCAGTGGATCAAACGATAATCCTCAATAAAATCAGCACCACCATGGGTTGCCCCATCGGCCATTGCTTCCATCTGCGTGATCAGAGGATGTTTATATTGCTCTGCATGGGTCATCAGTGGTTCCCAGCTGTGAGGAGCAGTCAGACCCTCAATGTGGACCAGGTTAGCATGGGTAAGATCACCAAAGCCCTGGGTTATACCGTGCGTACCTTGAACCATATTTATACGACTATAGGGACGTGGTAGATGCGTATCATGGACAAGATAGATGGTCTTACCCTTTACCGTCTTGATCATGGTGGTATTCACATCACCACATTTATAATCTGCTTTTGCATATTTGTGATCAGCACCTAGGTGTTTAGTCGCGTATTCCTGAAGTCCATGCGCTGTTGTACTCATTGAAACCAGATAATCAAAGCGGTCACCACGACTAATGTCCATGCACTGAGCAATGGGACCTAAGCCATGAGTTGGATAGAGATTTCCATTGCGTTTGATGGAATGCTTAATCCGCCAATCTCCTTCGTATTCCGTTCCAATAAGATAATTTCTCAGATCATGATTATAGGCACCTTCGCCATGCAACACTTCACCAAAGACCCCCTGTTTTACCATATTATAGATCATCATCTCAGGTTCCATGTAACAGACATTTTCCATCATAACACAGTGTTTGTTATACTTCTCCGATGCTTCTACTAATGCCCAGCACTCATCTATTGTGACAGCTACAGGTACTTCTGAAGCGGCGTTACTACCAGTTTTCATAGCTTCAAGAAGGATGGGAGCATGCCACTCCCAGGGGGTCGCTGTAAATACCAGGTCGAGGTCTTCTTCAGCACACATGCGCTTGAAATCATTCTTACCATTAAAATAGCCTTTAGGCTTTGGCTTACCGGCTTCGATTGCCCAATCTTGCATGCGCTTCACTTTATCTTCGACAATATCACAGACCGCGACAATCTCAACACCGGGAATCCGTAAGAAATATTTAAAGTGACCTGACCCCTGATTACCCACACCAACAATTCCTAGCCGAACAGTTTCAATCGGATCTACTTTTGCAGCTCCGGGGCTAGTCACAAACTCTTTCGTGCAACTATTCAGGGCTACACCAGCCAACGCAGTACCAACACCGACAGCAGCTCCCATGCGCAGAAAATTCCGGCGACTTAATTTTTCATCACTACTTTTTTTATTATCCTGATCCAATTCCTGTTTACTCATATCGGGCTCCCTGATCAACCTTAACCGGATAACTCATTGCACC
>JAOZSM010000132.1 GCA_029939675.1 Fidelibacterota bacterium | reverse complement strand
TTTTTGTGACTCCTAGGAGAATTGAACTCCTGTTGCGAGAATGAAAATCTCGAGTCCTAACCACTAGACGAAGGAGCCGGCTCATAAAGCGCTGCGAAACTAGAATAATTCGTTCGAATCGCAAATAATAAATTTACAAGCATTCTTGGGGTGAGCGATGGGGATCGAACCCACGGCCACTAGAGCCACAATCTAGCGCTCTACCTAACTGAGCTACGCCCACCATGTGCACTTTAAAAAGCTGGACAATATAGTCGACTGGAAATGTTACTCCAACCGCTTTTATTGCCTGAATGGAAGCGAATATTTTAGAAATTGTCCGGGCAAGGATTTGAATCCTCGCCTGGTCTATTCAGGCAAATTACCCGCTATTAAACCAGCCCATATTATTCGTACGTTCCATGTTCTGGCCCCTGACCTCAAGCACCATATCCCTCGACTCCGCTCGGGATGACGAACATAGGTTCATTCGGCTAACCGGGACCAGCTTAATATCTGTCAGCCCAGTTTTTTAGGGACCAGGTTGCGTTTCAGCTTGGTATAAACCGGGATTCCATTGGCATATTCAGGCCACATTTCACCTTCGATCAACGGCTCACAATAGGTTCTGAAAGCATCTGTTACATGAAAACCATCTTCACGGATATACTCAGCAGGCAGTATTTTTTCCTTATTGGCAATATTGGCAATATCAGTGTGTCCCACGGTCCATGAGTACGGGGTGTCAGATTCTCTGACAATGGTAACCATTTGGCCATTCAGACCTTCAGCCGCCAATCTGACTGCTTCCCGGCCTACTGCAATCGCTTGTTCCACATCCGTTTTAGAAGCAATGTGACGACCTGAGCGTTGAAAGTAATCAGGTAAAGCATTATGAACTTTGATGCCCAGTTTGTTCTTCATTAGATTAGCAATAAAATCACCAGCACCACCTAATTGGGTATGACCAAACATATCTACAGTGCCAGCATCAGCCACAAACTTACCGGCTTCGTTTTGCAAACCCTCGGAAACAGCAATCACACAGTAACCAATTTTAGCCCGGATTCGTTCAACTTCAGCCAGAAAAGCCGCTTCCCTGAAAGCAATCTCAGGGAGTAAAATAATGTGAGGACCTTCATTCTCATTGCGAGCAGCCATGGCTGTTGAAGCGGCAATCCAACCAGCATGCCGCCCCATGGTCTCAGCTACAAATGCTTTTGTACTATCATGGTGCATGGAGGCCACATCAAAGGAGGCTTCCCGTAGTGAAACTGCATTGTATTTCGCCACTGAACCAAAGCCGGGACAATTATCGGTAACGGGAAGATCATTGTCGACAGTTTTCGGCACACCTATGCAGGTAACATCATAGCCCATGTCGTGGGAAAGTTGTGAGATCTTATAAGCGGTATCCATGGAATCATTACCACCGTTATAGAAGAAGTAACGTACATCATGGGCCTTAAAAACTTCAATGATCCGTTCAAAATCAGCCCGGTTTTTCTCCAAAGAGGGTAGTTTCTTACGACAAGAGCCAAAAGCTCCTGAGGGAGTCATAGGTAAATTCTCAATGTCCTGTGGGTTTTCCTGGGCAATATCGACCAGGTTCTCTTCCAGAATACCGTTAATACCATAGAGACCACCGTAGATATTATCGATAATACCAGATTCCTGAGCAGCTTTGATAACACCGTAGGCGGATCCATTGATGACACTGGTTACTCCACCAGACTGGGCGTAAATTGCGTTTGCTTTAGCCATAATTATTTATCTCCATTGATGAAAGTTTAATACCAAATTTTCAATATGGTGGTACAAGAACCCACCCCTTGCCCCTTCCAGGAGGGGACTTAAATTGCTTTTGAGCTCGCTTGGTATGATTGTTATGCAGCCATTCGTTAAATTAGAGTAATTCGCTGTACATTTGTGGTGAAATACACTGTTGACACGACACTAGTGTTATATATGATTTTCAGTCTCATCTACCGCTAAACCCCTAGCTCCTAACGTCTATCTTCTAACTCGGTAATCTACCAGTTCCGTGCTTTTCGTATCGCCTTGATAGCGTAGGGTGCTGCCTCTTCAGCCAGGTCCAGTAATTTCAAAGCATACTGTTGGATTTCCCACTGAGCTCCAGCATGGATGCGTAATTCAATAAAATGGATCAGATTATGCAGGTTTACCGTGGCGTACATCTCAGTATACATATTCTGCGGCAGAACCATTCTGGCTTGTTCTCTGGCAACTCCCTGCTCCATAAGCGATTCATAAAATTCATATGCTTTAGTAGTATGGACAGCCACAAGATCATGAATATTATCACCAGCTTTCGTCTGCTCAAGCAGTTCATCAGTACTGGCCTGGCGATTGATCTCTGCCTGTTGGCGGTAAGCCTTAGGTACATAGAATTCCAAATTCATGGAGGTGTAACGACGGCTGATCTCATTATAGGACCAGGTGCGGTGACGATGCCATTGACGAGTCACAAACAGCGGGCATTTAACATGGAAAGTGAAGGCCACATGCTCAAAAGGGGATGTGTGGCGTTCATCTGCCAGATACTGAATCAAGACTTGATCCTTTTCATCCAATTCCTCGCGCCGTTTACCAAAGGAAACCCGGGCACCATTAACGATCTCAACATCAGAGCCCATAGTATTGATCAAACGAACAAAACTGATCCCATCTCCCAGAACATCAAAAGCTTCGAACTGTTTCGAATCTGTACTCATTCTATTTCCCTTCGCGTTCATTGAATCTTTTTATAAAGGCGTCAACCAAATGAGAATTGCCTCCGGTCATACCGGGTGTAATTATGGTTTTTCTCTGGTTATACTTTATGTCCTGACCTGTATTGGTTTTCATGCAGCCGCCATTGGCTAACAGCAAGGCATGTCCAGCACATATATCCCACTCATTCTTGGGCCGGAGTGTCACAAAGAAATCCTGTCTCCCTGAGGCAGTCAGTCCCAATTTATAGGCAACACTGCCAATGGGGATCAGTTCTTTGAATTCAGCAGCCCAGGGTTCCCAAAGCCCGCGACGGGTTTCAGAACGGCTATTCAGACAGCCAACGTCTTTTAACCGGGTTGCCTGACAAATCCCGGCTGGTTCTTCATTAAATCGAACAATACCGGTTTCATCCGTACGAATCATTTCTTTTCGGATGGGGTTATAGAGTACCCCCAGGACAGGGACTCCATCTTTAACCAGTCCGATGGAAACCACAAAATGAGGAACACCCTCAATGAATTCTTTGGTACCATCCAGGGGATCCACAATCCAAACGTATTCTTTATCAAGACGTTCATCAGAATCCACCGTTTCCTCAGATAACCAACCAAAATCAGGGGTGGCTTGCATCAGAAATTGCTTGAGGAAGGCATCAGCTTCATGATCAGCAGTGGTTACTGGATTATGGTAACTTTTTTCCTGAATCTCGTAGGCATTTTTGTAATATTTGATGAGGATTTGACCGGCCTGACGGGCTGCATCTGCAGCTAAACTGTGTAGATTTATCATGGGCGTATCATAACATTTTGCACCCCTTCGTGCCAGTTCAGAATTTGAATGATTTATGAGATGAAGCTAACCTCAATAATTTTTTTGGGGCCGCGGATTTACGCGGATTATCACGGAGGAAAGTTTTCTGAAACAACCCCAGATAGATGACGAACATCGATTTATACGATTATCTGGGGCCAGCTTAATAAACTGAGAAAGTTCTTCCTATTTCAGTAGGTCCGGGACAACGATATCGGTTCGTTTTAGTTTACCGAGATGATAATCATAGACCTTTGCAGCAATTTTGGCACCCACCCTTCGAGCCTCGGCGTGATCATCCCAACCCCTGGTCAGTATCACCAGCACAAATGGCGGTCCCTCATTGGGAAAAACCAGAGCTGCATCATGGGCGATTCCGGTGATAGATCCGGTCTTATGGGCAACTTCAACATTATCAGGTAAACCAGCGGGAATCATGGCATTGTATTCCTGGCGTTTGAGAATCTCGATCATGGTCTGGTGTGATGAATCGGTCACCAGATCGGACCGATAGACAGCTTCCATGACCTTCATCATGCCGTAGGCACTGGTCATATTATTCAAGCCAATTTGATAGGCATTCAAGTCCTCAACACCCCGTATGACCAACACCCCGTTGGCCTCAATTTCCTGCAAAGTCTTACTAATTGAATCAGCTCCAGTGTATTCAATAAGAATATTGGTCGCCAGGTTACTGCTATGCGTAATCATCTTGTCAATCAAATCTGTGTAACTTAAATATTGATTAAGATTAGGGTATAGTATTTCATCCTGCTCTGATTCAATGGGCAAACTAAAAAGGCTTCCATCAGCAATACTGGTGAATCGGTTGACAACAGGTATCTCAGTGGCAAGGTTAATGTCTCCTCTATCCCGCATTCTGAATAATTGAAACATAACCGGAGTCTTCATCGTGCTGGCAGCATGAAACATGGTCTGAGCATTGTAGGCCAGTATTTCACCCGACTCCAGATTCAGATAAGCTATGCCAACTTCATGAGATTCCGGGAGTGAGTCGACCTGCTTTATCTTGCTACAGGACATCATGCTGAGAATTAACCCCGGGATTACTATCATCAATAAACGCAGTCGCATATCACAAATTCCTTTATTCATTTTTTCCAGAGATAGATAGGAAAACACTTTCACCAAAATAATTTTCGATCTCCTTCCTGAGCAGCCCCCCCTTAGGATCAGAGTGAACCGCAATACGCAAATAATATTCTGGGAAGTACTCATACTCAACGGCTTCGATAAAGTGTTTATCTTCAATGATCTCATCCCGTTGCAGACGGCCCATATCATCGTAATAGTAGCGGTTTGAACTGATGGTATTCGCCCGGAGAGATGAAAACATTTTCCAGATCAACTCCTGTTTCTCATTATAACGGTATTCAACAGTATGAACCTGTCCCCCGGCCTGATCCAGCGCTATTTCTGATATAATTTGCCCCTGCTCATTGTGCTGATACGTGGAAATGATGGCTGGTTTCCCATCCGAGCCAAATTGAACTGATTTTACCAGGCGTCCCCCGCGATAGGCATACCGTTTCTCCCAGGCAGTTACTCCACTGGAGTTACGTGAAATGACTTGAACAGTTTTACCCGCCGCGTTGAGGCGCGTGATCACTTGTGAGGCCACTTCCCCCCTTAGCTCTTCACCCCCAAGTTCATTGATATTAACAGGGGCAAAAGTACTTGTCTTAATCACCCTGTTCTCAGGATTATAGGTGACATCCCGGTAGATCGATCCGTCATTTTTACGATGGACCTCCTGGATAAGTTGTCCTGTCCGATCAAAAAACAGCTCCCAATTTAACATCCCATCTTCGGTAAATCGGCGTTGGGATAACAGGGTATCCAATTTACCCAATTTTGATTCTATCCGTAAATACTCAAGAGTTTGGAAGGTCGAGTGCTGTATGGTATCACCTGCTGGGCGCAATGACCAGGACTCAGTTAATTCTGAATTATTATTGTAGAACAGGGTTTTATTAATACCACCACCCTGGTAAAAAGCCCAACTCCCATCAAAGGAATCCGGAGTGCTAAATCTTTCGGAAAGAGCCGGCAAACTGAAAGAATCATAAATTCGGGTTACTGCAGATTCAAATGTATTGGGCAGGCCGATAACTTCCTCCCGAATCACCCGGTCATGGTCATCTCGAAACCAGGTATGACGCCACTTTGGCTGACCATCCAGATCATAGGTGATTTCATAACTCACCAGGCCCTTATCATAGGCAACCACACTAACTGGTCGACAAGCACCTCGGTTAGCATATAGCGTGTCGGAAACCGGTACTGCCATTTCATTCCGGATACTGCGTTTGAATAGTGCACCACTCTCAGGCAGACGGTATTCCAGGGTTTGCAACCCGTGCTTAGCATGGGCCGTTTCAACAATAAATGGATCTTGATGACCTATTTTAAATAGGTGCTCTACCCGAGTAGGTAGAGCTGGATGTTTCCAGGACCGCAGGGTTTGCTGATATAGTTCCAAATCTCCCATATAGGTATATAAGAACCGCCCATTAGTATAAAAATTACTGCGCTCCAGGGCTCCCAGCTGATCGTAGAACAGATCGCTGGACCAAGCCGGTATACCGTCATGTTGCAACCGTGATATCCGGGTGACCAGACCTGATGGATCAAAATCATAGCGGAAGGCAAGCTGGTCCGGTAAATAGCGAGTCTGACTGGTCAGATTGCCTGCAATTGAATAGGTGTTCTGAATTTCAAGCTGATCACTATCCCTTGAAAATGTCTCAGAAAACAGGAGCGAATCATTCCCATCGAAGATCATGCGGGTCCGCCGCTGGCCATTTCGATCGAATAAAAAGAATTCACGACTCAGCAATTCACCCACGCTTCCAAACCAGGAACGTTGACTTAATTGCCCTTGTTGTTTGTAGCTCTGAAAATGCAGGATCAGGTTTCGACCGGGCTCAGAATAATAATAGCCGGCGATCAGTTCCTCGTCGGCATAGACCAGTGAATCCCAGCGGACGGGATTACCATTTCGCCCCAGATATGTAATAGTTTGAAGCAAACCGTTTTCGTCAAAATAGCGTTCAAGAGCCGGCCGACCGTTCTTGTAGTAAATTAATTCTGTCCCAGTTTCCCCCCTCAACTCCATCTGATCGGACCAATAAGCGCGTTCTTTCTTGAACAGCTTTCGGACCGGCCGTAAATATTCCCGAAGATGAATTTCCGGTAGATGACAGGCACTGAGCACCAGTATCAGGAGCAAAAGCAGAGTGCGCCCCAGGGCAGCAGTTATTGGTCTAATTTTCACCGATCTGCCCTATTAATCCAACGATAGAAAGTTACCAGGAGTACAACCACTCCGGCAAAGATATAGAGTCCTCCAGGAAAGACTATCTCAAGCATATTTAGTCGTTGAGCAACATTTTTGGTTTTAGCATGCGGCTTACATTTTCCAGCTTTCCATCTGTTTTAGCCGGTTTCAGATCAAGTATTTTGGCAATGAGAGGATAGATGTTCACATTTTCTACCGTTGGATGAACATAACCGATTTTAAAGGCTGGACCTGCTGCATAGAAAATGGCGTGCATCTCTTTGTAATGGGGATCATAACCGTGGGTACCTCCCACAAAGTCCAGCGGTAACTCACGTTGACGCCACCCTACACTCCAATTGATATCTGGAGCTGCAACCACATCCATGACCCGGGGATTGGTCCCATAGTGGAGGTTAGCAGGGATACTATCCTTTTTCCAGACTTGTAAGTGTTCAACACGTTTCAGATTCAAATAGACCGAATCTAAATAACCGGCTTTGGCATCAAACATCCATACTGGATTAGATCCCAAGGCAGTATCCAGCCAGGTGGATTGGACATAGTCATCAAAGTAGATCACTTTATCACCTGTAATACGACCCATACCGTGATCGGAAGTGATGATAACATTCACTTGATCAGCAATGGGCAGCTGTGCAAGTTTGGTGAGAAAATCACCGACGAGGCTATCCAGGTATTCTACCTTATCTTTAACTTCCTGACTTTCAGGGCTATAACGATGACCGACACCATCAGGTTCCGGGTAATACCAGGTGATCAGGCGGGGGCGCTCAGGTTCAGGTAATTGGAGCCAGGAAATAACACTATCAACTCTGGCAGCATAGGGAAAGTGATGATCGTATTTCTTCCAGCGGGACGGGTAGGTCCCTTTGACAGGAGCCTCGCTGCCCACCCAGAAAAAGGATGCTGTTTTGAGTCCCTGTTCTTCAGCAGTAACCCAGATGGGCTCACCACCATAAAAATCGCCATTTTCAACAGCAGCGCGGTCTCTGATTTTATAGTAAGCATCCATATCAGGATCATAAAAAGAGTTCTGAATAATCCCATGATGATCAGGGTAAAGGCCAGTGGCCATGCTATAGTGGTTGGGGAAGGTTTTGCTGGGGAAAGAGGGCTGGAGTGACTCAAGCTTAACTCCACGGCGGGCAATGGATTCCAGGTTGGGCATATCTGCCATCTGCGGATAATCCCAACGGCAGCCATCCAGCGAAAGCATGACCACGTACTGTTCCTCTGGGATTTCATGAACATATGGATTACTGCTGCAAGTGCTAACAATACCTGCAAGTGTGAGGATGATCAGGGTCAGGATCGCGAGTTTTATCTTTTTCATAATTCCCCTTCACGAGAATATGGTCTAATCGTTTTGAGACCGGATTTCACATTTCAAATAAGACTTCAATTTATTGTAAAGTGAATGTCAATTCAACACTGCATATCCT
>JAOZSM010000131.1 GCA_029939675.1 Fidelibacterota bacterium | reverse complement strand
ATGTCAAATATGGTGGGCGGCTCGATTATGCCACCGTCAAATTCGTTGCTGCCATCAGTTTGGATGATGTAGTCAAATTCAAAATATTGAAGCCCAACATCTGCAACTGTGATTTCCAGAGCGACGTACATATTTGAAGTACGCGTGTGGACGACCCACAGATTACCAACTGCTAAAGGTTGATAGTCATTTCCAGCAGGTGGATTATCCCAGGAGACCCAGGTCCACGAGCTACCGGGATCATTGATGTCGTTAACCATACCGACTGTATCTAATGTTCCACTATTGCTTAGCAGGTAGAGGAGACTGGGATCACCCCAATAGGCCCCTTCGCCTCCAAAGTTCAGCGCTTCATTTGATGTGAAACGAACATCCATACCGGTGGAATCAGCGCTGTTCATACCAGTTAGAAAATTAAAGTATTCAATCCCGTAATCACCGCCCATGAGACCGTGATTGTAGATTACTTCTCGCAGTGCATTAGGGGAAACACCCGGCGCCTGAAGACCCTGCTGTCCCAGCTTCAGTTGATAGCTTTTATCCAGGTTTGGAGTTTGCTGATCGGTAGCTTTTTCCAGGGCTTTAGCCAGCCTAAGCATCCGTTCCTGTTCCGGGCTGGCACTTACCTGAGTGCTATTGGCTTCCAGGCTTTTGACAATTGTGCTTTGGTTTTGCAATTGCCTGATCTGTTTAAGTCTTTCAATATCAGGTGCTCCAGCATCATCTGCCAGGACCCACATAGGTAGCGCCAGTAGCATTACGCTAAGCAATACTGACCAGTACAATCCTTTTGTTTTAATGACATACATCATTCTTACCTCCTTAGTTGTTAGTGACAGGCGAAAGTATTAAATTTGACCTGAAAAGTTGTGACATAGCACACAGAAAAACCTCCTCAAACCAGGGTATTTGACATAGCGCAAATATAATCTGAAATAAATTAAAAATATAGTCTAATCGCTGGACAGAGATGTGAAAACACTGCGTATTCTGAACCAAAACTGATATCATACAACAACAGAAGTCCCCCCGATTTTTAACAAAAACAGGCTCTGCCACTTGTAGATACCCGCAAACAGTTACTCAATAATGACGATTTCGCAAAAAGTACCTCTCGCGCAGAGACGCAGAGTCTTGATATTTCTGAACTTAGATACATTTACGGTATAGGGTTGTATTTAATGGATTTAGGCTGCATTTTATGATTTCTCAACTACTTTTTGCGGGTTCGACAATAATACTTCACAGACTTTTTAACTCAGGTTTCGGGGGAACTTCTGCAGACAACAATCTGTGGGAAAAAATATCCTGAAATTGTGAAAACTGTGAATCATAATAAGAAAGCACTCCATTTTAACTTTCTTCTCAATTACTTTAATCAGCTATGGCAGTAACAGGTGTCAGTACTTGGTTTGAGCTAAAGGGAAAATAAACTTTGAAAAAATCCGTGTCAATCTGCATCAATCCGCGGCTGGAAAACTTGAACACCATAAATTTGCTACATTGCAGGAAATAAGATAACATGTTGTTAAGATTTATTATTTTCGGGCTATTCATTCTCTCTGGTCTTCAGGGGCAAGACCTGCACATTACCCGGCTCCACTATGATGGAGGGGGTGACTGGTATGCCAATCCCAGCTCAATTCCCAACCTGATTAACTTCATTAATGATAATACCAATATCCAGATGGATCCTCAGGAGTATCGGGTAAAGATCACTGATGCAGATCTTTATAATCACCCCTTCCTATACATGACCGGACATGGGAATGTGAAATTCAAGGCCGAAGAAGTCCATAAACTCCGTGATTTTCTGAGCTCAGGTGGCTTTCTCTATGCCGATGATAATTATGGGCTGGATGAATCTTTCAGACGGGAGCTAAAAAAGGTTTTCCCTAAAAAGGAGTGGGTGGACCTACCCTATGACCATCCAATTTTCAGTAATTATTTTTCTTTTCCCCAGGGGCTACCCAAGATTCATGAACATGATGGAAAGCCACCCCAGGCTTTGGCTTTGTTTCACCACGGTCGCATGATTGTCCTCTACACCTATGAAAGTGATCTGGGTGACGGCTGGGAGGATCTGGAAGTTCATAAGGATGGCCTGCAAAAACATCAGGCCGCCCTTGAGATGGGAACAAACATACTAATCTACGCCTTTACTCATTGATCAAATGATTCAGCCACCAAAACCAAATCAAACCAAGCCAACCTCAACAGATTCCGTTCTGTTCAAACTTGCGGCCCACGCTGAGAGTACTGCCCGGGGTACCGGAGCTTTGCTTGGTCTGTTTGCTTTCACGGCAATGGCTATCCTGGTTACCCTGTTTATCTGGCTGGAAAGTTTCCGCTATTTTAATCCCGGAATCAAATCTGTTCTGTTGATCACGCTGGGAATAGTAGGCTTGTTAACGCTTCTGGGCATCCTAACCGTCTATTGGCTGCTGAAAAGTCAACGACTGCAAGGAAGTCATCCAGAACAGTTGGCTCAGCTTATCGGAGAGCAGTTGCCCCAGGTGGGGGATCGGGTCCTTAATGCAGTTCAGCTTAATCGCAGACAACCGGAGCAGGGAATCTCAAGCAGCCTGCATGAGGCTGCGGTCCAGGCTGGAATCCAGGTTATTGAGCAAATACCCAAAACTCTATTATTCCCCCTGTCAAAAATCAAAACTTATTTGAAAAGAACCGCCATTGGCGTTGGCGTTTTATTGGCACTCTACCTCTTTAATTTCCAGAATATTAACGCCGCCATCATACGTCTAAGTCAGCCTGAGGTCCGTTTTGACTACCCCTTGCCCCTTAATTTGCATTTGCACAGCCAGTCAGAGCTGGTGTTAGCCGGAGACACCCTGCTGCTTGAAGGTCGCCTGGAAGGTCGCAGCGTTGATCAGGTAGAATTGACCATTCAGACTCGCAAAGACACCAACACCTATCATTTACAGGTGATAGACCAAAGCTTCACACTGCCCCTGAATCATGTAATGAACAGTCTCACAGCTATTGCCCGGGTTGGTAATCAGCGTCTCTGGGAACCCTGGGATATTATCGAATCTGATCCCCTCACTATCCAGGTTATTAACCGTCCGCTGGTGCAGGATATTACCGTTCGCATTCGACCACCGGCCTATACCCGCATGCCCACCGAGATCCATACCCGGGATATCATGGATATCAGTGGCTTCAAGGGCTCCCGAGTCACATTCGAGGGGCTGGCCTCCAAGGAGATCAAATCGGCCACCCTGCATTTCAAACAAGCCGAATCCCAGCAGGTTCAGATGGAAGGTCATCGATTTAAAACTGGATTTACCCTTAATAAACCTGACCAGGTTTGGTTTGACCTGATTGATGAGGAAGGGGTTTCAAACCTGGATCCCCTGGTCTATTCAATTTATGTGGCCACCGATATTGCTCCCTTGATCCAGGTAATGGTACCCGGACAAGATGTGGTTTTAGGTGAGAATCTGGTGATCCCCATTCGTTTGAAGCTGGATGATGACTTTGGTTTTTCCAGGCTTGAATTGAACTATATGATTCAGCACCCGGATTACCTCATGGCAGACACCACCCGCTATACTGCAGTGATTGATCTGCCCCGCACAGACCTGGCTTCCCTGGAATTCAATTATCGATGGGAGCTTGATCAGATCAGCATTATGCCTGAAGATGCCCTTCAATACTGGTTCACAGTCTGGGACAATAATACGGTTGACGGTCCCCGGAAAGCTTCCAGCAAGAAATGGCTGGCCCGGCTACCATCCCTGGATGAAATGTTTGAAGAATTTGCTCAGGGGAATGAACAGGTCAAGCAGGAGCAGGAAGCTGTTCTTGAAATAGTCAAAGAGATTCGTGAAAAAGTAGATGAGCTAGCCCTGGAAGTTCAGAAAGATCCCAACCTGTCCTGGGAACAACAGCAGGAGGCCAGTGAAGCCCTGGACCAGATGGAAAAGCTTCAGGACCAACTTGAGAATATCAGTCAGCAGTTGGATGAGATGATGGCCTCTGCTGAAGAACAAAATCTCATGAGCGAGGAAACGCTGGATAAGTATTCTGAATTGCAGCAGCTCATGGAAAAGCTCATCACACCAGAACTCAGAGAGGCCATGGAACGGTTGCAGGCAGCCATGGAACAGGATAACCCTCGAGAGATGGAAGCCGCCCTGGAAGATTTCCAGGCTGCTATGGAAGATTTCCAAAAAGGTGTTGAACGAACATTGGAGATCTTTAAACAGGTAGAAATTGAACAGAAAATTGATGAATTGACCACCCGGCTCAACGATTTGGCTGAACGTCAGGAAAACTTAAGTTCTGAAATGGAAAACAGTGATCCGGCAACAGCTGCCCAGCAGGAACAGCAGATTGCCGATGACTTTGACAAAGCTCAGCAGTTGGCTGAAGATCTAGAAGATCTGTTGGATCAGAATGAGGACCTTTCCTCTCAGGGCGTTCAAGATCTTCAGGAACAGATGCAGCAGGAACAGATCAGTGAAAACCTGGATCAAGCCACCTCTCTTATGCAGCAGGGCCAGATGTCTCAAGCTCAGCAACCCGCCGACCAGGCTTCCCAATCACTCAGTCAGATGGCCTCCCAGTCCAGTCAGATGCAGTCCGCCATGCAGCAGCAAATGATGTCAGAGGTCATGTCAGAATTTCGTTCAGCCCTCCTGAAAACACTGCGATTATCGCAAGCCCAGGAGGATTTGGAACAGCCTACCGCCAAAACTTCACGACAGAGTTCCCTGCTCAGGGATTATGCTGATTCTCAAATGGGACTTATGCAAGGGCTTCAACAGCTCGCTGGGTCTCTGCAGGAGTTGGGTAACAAAACCTTTGCCGTTTCACCGGGAATGGGACGATCCATGGGAGCAGTCCAGGCTCATATGCAGGAAGCCATTAAACAGCTGGAAGCCAGAAATCCACGTAAATCAGCTCAATCTCAAGCAGCTGCGCGCGAGAATTTGAACCGGATGGCCAGACAGCTTGCCAATTCAATGGAGGCTCTTGAGCAATCGGGAGAATCCAGCGGTTTTAGTGAATATATGCAGCAGTTGATGCAAATGGCCGGGCAGCAGCAGGGCTTAAATCAACAGACCCAGATGCAATTGGGCATGGGGAGTCCATCCATGATGCAGCAACTTGCTCAGCAACAATTGCAATTGCGGGACGCTTTATCCCAGATCGAAAATGGAATGGGATCTGATTCCCGGATGTTGGGTGATTTGGGTAAGATCGGTGACGAAATGGAAGCGGTAGCCAAAGAATTAAGGAGTAAACGTCCGACGCAGAAGATCCATGAACAACAGGAACGGATTCTCAGTCGATTACTGGATGCCCAACGTTCTGCTACCCAACGGGATTTTAGCAAGAAACGGAAATCAGAGACGGCTGACAACAATCCCCTCTGGCTGGGCAGTGGCACCTTACCAGAAGATTTGGGGGAAGCCCGCAACGTGCTCTATGAGGAACTAATTTTTAGTTTGAAACAAAGCTATTCCCGAGAAGAACAGGCCCTGATCAGAGAATATTTTAATCGTCTGGAAGCCGAACTAAATGAGTAACCAAATTCAATCAAAACAACAAAATGTCCTCCACCCGGAGAGACCGCCCGCAGAACAGGCTTACCATGGCGTCCGCAGGATGAAGATGGGAGAGGGCTTTGTACCCCAAGCAGTTGTTATGAGAGGATTGTTCCTGCTTACCATAATCTGGTTGACATTACTGGCAAGTCCGGGCGTTCTGGAAGCCCAATCCTTTTCGCGGAGTACTTTATCTCCTGACCGAAAGCTTGAACAACGGGCTGCCTCCCTGGCTCGCCTGGGCAGAACCGAAGAAGCTGTAGATCTGTATCTGAATCTACTGTACAAGAATCCTCGCAACAGCAATCTCTATTTTCGAGTAAGCAATCTAATGCCTGGCAAAGAAAAGGCCTCCACGCTGTTGCAGATTCTGGATGACCTGCTCCAGGCTCAGCCTCAAAATACGCGCCTGGCTGCTGAACGTGGACGGCTGCTTTACTTTCTTGATCGTAAACCAGAAGCAGTGGAAGACTGGAAACGTCTGATCAATCAGAAAAAGGGTGATCGATTTGTGTATACCTCGGTGACCAATGCCATGCTACAGGCCGGAGCCACTGACGAGGCTATTCAGGTCCTCACAGAGGGGCGCACCAAGTTGGGCGATCCCAGCGCCTTTGCCTTTGACCTGGCTCGCATACATGCCGCCAAACATAACTATGCAGAAGCCAGTAAAGAATACCTGGTCCACCTGGATCAAAACCCGGCTATGCTGGATCATATCAGCAACCAGTTGATTCGCTTGCTTAAGAATGATGGTGCCTTTGAGATCATTGATAACAGTTTTCATAAAATCCTCAGAACTCCTGGTGAGCACCAGACAATTTTACTAGCCAGGGCCAAACTGTTGCTCCACGAAAAGAAATATCAGGAATGTGTGGAAACTGTCCTTGCATCTGATGTGAGTCGCTCCATGAAGGATGTCTTTTCCATTGCAAACGACCTGGGAGCAGAACAGGCCTGGAGCTCGGCGGCCGATCTGTATCTGTTTATTTCCACCAACAGTAAGGATAAAAGGCAGACTGGCGAAGCCCTGTTGAAATTAGCTTCAACCTATGAACATCGCTTGCACGCCGTAGCGCCCTATCAGTCCTTAAGTGGCTATTTCCAGGGAAATCAGTTTTTGGATCCAGATATTCAGTTCATTTCAAGCAAAGATGCCTCCCTGGAGCGCACCTTAAAACTTTACGACAGTTTACAAACGCTATTGCCCAGCACAAGAGAGGCATTTCAGGCTTCTTTCCATATTGCTGAGCTTCAATTAACGGCCAGTGGCGATGTGGATCGTGCTATCCGGGGCTTTCAGAATATCTTTAATAACGCCCGACGCTCTGAAACCCGCCTGGCGGCCGGCAAACGTCTGGTAGATGCCTGGCTGGTACGGGGTGACACCACGGCAGCTTTACAGAGTTTGAGTGAAGTAACCAGAAAACTCAATCTGGATGAGGATGACCCGCAGATCATTGCTTCCCATATCAAAATATTGATCCATCAAGGCGATCTACCAATGCTGAAGAAGCAATTGCTTAATCTTAGCGGAGCGGCTTCACCGTCTCACCCCATCTTCAATGACGGGATGGAACTGATGGCTCTGCTGGATGGTAATGGAGAGCCGGATGACCCCCAGCTCCAAACGTATTTAAAAGCCGAGCGCTTGATCAGACAGCACAAACTGACTGAGGCCATTGATCTTTTACTGCAGATTCAGGGTGCCGCCAGCAGTATTGCCGATGAAGCCTCTGTGCGGGCCATTCAGCTTTTGCTGACTCTGGACAAATCTAAATCAGCTGTAAAAGAGATGGATCAATTTCTCCTGACCTTTCCTGACTCCGAATGGCGCGCTAATGTCCTGGTCTGGCGCGGGGAACAATTCCAGTTTATTGATCAAAAACCAGAGGCAGCCATTCCCTACTATGAGGAAGTCATTGTGGAGCATCCCGGATACTTGGGAATTCAGGCAGTCCGCGCCAGATTACGCAGCCTCATCGGAGACGGCTCATGAGACCAAAGGTCTGGATTCTTTTAATTGGGATGCCAAAAAGATGAAAATCAAAATGGCTGTATCATTAACAATAATCAAGAAAATATTTGCCTTAAGTCCCCTCCTGGGAGGGGTTAGGGGTGGGTTTGTTGATTATCAACACTCTGCAGCCCTCGCAAAAAGTATATGACAGAACATGAATATCACCCTAACATCAATAAAAACATCAACACTCTGCGTCTCTGCCTGCCCGGCGAAGCTCAACGAGCGTAGAGGGGCGTGCTCTGCGAGAGACCTGCCTATGCCTAAGATAGTCTCCGCGCAGGCAGTGGTGGGTTCCTTAACTGTCAGAAGGAAGCTTAATAGAATAATTATAAACCTGAATATTGGAATAATATGAAACAGCTTATCCTGATTGGAATATTGACAGTATCCCTCTTTTCCCAGAAGATCCTGATCCCCATGGATGAGAGTCAGACTGATCATTTGAAAGCCTACGGCGTAGCTCTTTGGATCCTGGAGCGGGATACTGATGTTGAGTGGTTGCTGAATTACCGGGGTGGCAGTTTCCTGGTTGACAATTATTCTGAGATTGTAAGAGAATTGCGTCTAAGGGATGTTCGTTTTGAAACAGTACCAGCCGGCGCAGAGTTGAATATCTACGCTGTCATCGAAACCAACAACATGGATATCGTCTTACTGGAGAAAGCTCCCAAAGTTGCTGTGTATTCTCCACCGGGAAAAATGCCCTGGGATGATGCAGTTACCCTGGCTCTGGAATATGCCGAGGTTGAATATGATGTGATCTGGGAT
>JAOZSM010000017.1:19476-26545 GCA_029939675.1 Fidelibacterota bacterium | reverse complement strand
ATTTAATTTTGGGTCAGGAAGAGGAAGCCAGTTTACCGGAACCGCCTGCACCACCTGAATAATGATCTGTATTAACTGTAATATCTTGATATTAGAGAGAGAATAATTATGAAACACATTACACTGATTTGCGCATTAATCGTCTGGACCAGCATTGGCTTTTCCGGGACAATCGTAGTCGATCTAGCCGGCGGTGGAAATTTCACCAATATCCATGATGCCGTGGATGATGCGAATAATGGGGACACCATTTTGGTGATGAGTGGGCTTTACCTTTTTAATTCTGCCAATGGTTCCATAACTGTAGATCAGGAATTGCACTTGATCGGATCAGGATATGATAGTCCTGAAAACGGCGGCACCACCATTGAGGCCAGCACTGCTCTTTTCAATTTTACCGCCAACGCGGATGGATCAACATTAGAGGGATTCAGAATGTGGGGTTATGGGTCTCCGTTGATCAACATATCGGCGGATGATATGATTATTGAAGGTAATCATATCAGGAATTCCTATAACCAGGGTTGGGCGGTGAATCTAGCTTCAGGTGTGTCCTCTGATACTTTAAGAAATAATATTCTCGGGTTTTCCGGCGGGAGCTATAGACCTGGGATTCAGGTTTATCAAACCACAGATGTTACTGTAAGTAATAATGTCTTTTATAACTGCAACTGGTATGGAGCCGTCTATGTAACGGGGAATACCAATGCTGTCGTATCTAACAATCTTTTCGTATCAACCGCAACGGGTGTTTATCATGCCAATCCATCAACTGCAACAATCGTCAATAATATTTTTATGAACGGTGCCGGTGGTGGAACTCATCAAATCTATGCTGGTGGTGGCGACCCAACCATTCGCAATAACTGTTTCTTTAACAACCAGAGCAACGGCAGTACTGGCATAGATCCAATACTTGCAAATCCCGATTTTGTGGATTTTTCCGAGAATGATACCTATAATTATTTATCGTATGATGATGAAAATTTTGACTTCCACTTAAATACCGGAGCAACAGCTGACTCAAGCTGCATCAATACAGGTTACACACTTCCGGGGTTTAATGATTTGGATGGCAGCCAAAATGATCCGGGACTTTACGGTTGGCTATGGCCCATGGGGACTAATGGTGCTCCCAGGATGCCTGTCATCAACCATATTTCAGTAACACCTTCCGGTGTTGCGCCTGGGGAAACAATTTCTATTGAAGTTATTGGTCGCTTCGGTGATTAAGAATATTTAGAATTAAAAAATTACAGCCTTTATTAGGAGACCCAAATTATGAAAAAAATTATACTTGATCTATTCTTACTCTTTACACTGACCAGCCTGTTAGGCGCAGCAACCATCGTTGTCGATCTGGCGGGTGGAGGTAATTTTACCAATATCCATGATGCTGTAGATTTTGCCAGCGATCACGATACAGTATTGGTTATGAGCGGGACATTTATTATCAGTGCAGCCGATGGTGGGATCACCATCGATAAGATACTACACATGCTGGGATCTGGTTATGATGCTCCAGATAATGGAGGTACATATATTCAGTCAGCTACAGCCGTGTTTGATTTCACAAGTAATGCCGATGGGTCATCGATGCGGGGTTTCCGAATTTACGGCTATGGCGCACCCATGATCAGTATTTCAGCAGATGATATGATTATCGAAGAAAATCATTTGACCAACTCCTATAATCAGGGCTACTTAATCCAACTGAATTCTGGAGTCAGTGCAGATACACTTAGAAATAATATCCTTGGTTTTAATAGCCAGAATTATAGACCAGGAATCTCTGTTTACCAAACGACAGATGTGACTATCACCAACAATATCTTCTTCAATTTTTCCTGGTATGGTGGTGTTAATCCCAGCTCAACTACAAATACACTGATCACAAATAACATCTTTTTATCCTGCGCATATGGCATTCGTTATAATGATTCTGGATCGATCATAGTAAATAATATCTTTATGAATGGCACTGGTCAACAAATATACGGTGATGGCGGGTCACCATCCATTAGTTACAATTGTTTCCACAACAATAGCAATAACGGAGTAGTTGGGATCGCACCAATCCTGGATGATCCTGAATTCGAGAATTTTGGTGATAGTGATGCATATACTTATTTATCCTATGATGATGAGAACTATGATTTCCATTTACAGGCCGGTTCACCATGTATTGACGGTGGCAATCCCCTCTTTGATTATTTTGATTTGGATGGGAGTCGCAATGACCTGGGTGTTTATGGCTGGCTGTTTCCCATCGGAACAACCGGGGCACCCACAATCCCGGTCGTAAATTCAATCTCGGTAACGCCTTCCACGGTTTCTCCCAGTGGTACAATCACGATCAATGCTTCTGGAAGAATTGGTGAATAAGACAGATTCTTAGCAATATTGATTCGCTAACTTTGAGACTGATATATGCTTAAAAATAAATATACATGGTGGTGCACCCCTCTTTTATTATTGGTATTGATTCTAATTCCATTGGATCTGTCGGCTACCATCACCAATGCTGAGTACTTTTTTAATACTAATGACAATGGACCTGGTGGAAATACGCCTCTGGATGTTACTGTGTCTGGTGGAATTGCCAGAGCAACGGGCACCAATCTATCGACCTCTGGGTTATCCGCTGGAATTCATATGATCTACTCCCGACTATATGATGATCAGTATGGCTGGGGAAATGAACTGGGGAGATCCTTTTTAATCACCAGCATTGAGACAGAATATGTGATATCTGCTGCCGAGTATTTTTTTGACACTAACGATGGGGGGGCAGGCTCAAATACGCCTTTAAACTTATCAGTCAATAATGGAATTGCGACTGCCACAGGTACTGACTTGGCCACAGATGGTCTGACTCCAGGTATCCACACTATTTACAGTCGCTTCTATGCAGATAATTATGGCTGGGGGGCTCCTAGAGGAATCTCCTTTTTAATAACCAGCACTGAAGTGGAATATGAAATAAGCGCCGCCGAGTATTTTTTCGACACCAACGATGGAGGCGCTGGTTCAAACACACCCTTAAACATATCAATTAATAACGGAATCGCTACTGCCACAGGTGCGAACCTGGCCACAGATGGATTAGCTACTGGCTTACATATCGTTTATTCTCGCTTTTTTGCTGATAATTATGGTTGGGGGGCAACAAGAGGAATCCCCTTTTTGATTACCAGTCCCGATTCAGATAACTCCATCACATCGGCAGAATACTTCATTGATACAGATCCTGGTCCCGGCAGTGGTACTTCAATAGATATTTCCGGAACCACTACAACAGTCAGTCTCAATCAGGAAATCGATCTTTCAAATGAATCCGTCGGATTTCATAGCATTTCAGTGAGATTTTATAGCCCGGAACAAGGATGGGGCTCGCCCCGGTCTGCTCTATTCCAGGTTGGTGAAGATTCTGATGTGAGTTTCATCCAATCCGCTCAATATTTCATCGGGAGCACACCGGAAAGCTCTACTATAGTAAGTGTGACCAGCCCTGCCGATGGTACCTTTGATGGACTTCATGAAACCCTGGCATTGACAGACATAGAAATCCCTGCGGGAGGGTATGGGTTACGTACCGTTGGTGTTCGGTTTCAACGGAATGATGGTTTCTGGAGTCCCTGGCGAACCACAAAATTCATGGTCATTCAGGATGGTCCCTTTTATACAATTTCTGGTGCTGAATATTTTATTGATGTTGATCCCGGTCCTGGTGCAGGGATTGCCATAGAGGCGCCTGTGGACGGTGAGTTCGATGAAGTTACTGAAGAATTTGATCTTCCGGTGTCAGTTGAAGGGATGGCACTGGGAGGGCACACCGCCTATCTCAGGCTCCAACGCAGTGATGGAAACTGGGGCGCTGCCCGAGGAAGTTATTTCATTGTCAGTGAAAATGCCCAGCCCACAATTGCTGGAGCAGAGTACTATGTTAATCCAGCTACTGTAGAGGGCAGTGGTATTGCTTTCAGTCCTCTGGATGGTGCCTTCAATACTACCGAGGAATCAGTCCAGGCTATTGCCAGCATGGCTTCTCTCGGTGCTCAGGATATTGGAAACTATACCCTGTATGTACGTTATATGAACTCCCGTGGTGAATGGGGACCGGTGGGCAGCCAGAGTTTTGTGGTAGAGACCAGACCCCAGATCAGCACCAATACTGATACACTTGATTTTGGAGCACTCTTTACTGGTGAAACACGCAGCTTGGGTCTCACTATTTCAAATATTGGAGATGAAGCACTTGAGGTTACCGGCCTGGGCTTTAGTGATGCTGCCTACAGCACCGACTGGACCGGTGGTAGCATTGCACCGCTGGAAGCTGTTAATTTCGAAGTAATCTTCGCTCCTCTTGATCCAGAAGGTAATCATGATGCGACCCTGACCCTGACCAACAATGATGTGGAAAAACAAATCACACTCCTGGGAGTGGGTCTGGATACAGCTCCCATTATGACTGTGGCCCCGGATAGTCTCGATTTTGGAACCGTTCAGACCATTGCCACAACAACCCTGAGTGTTCGGGTAAGCAATATCGGCAATGAAGACCTGGTCCTCTCCGGTGCAACCAGCACCAGCTCCGCATTCTCTGCCTCCGTTCCCAACCCAACCGTAGTACCCGGGGAATACGTGGATGTCGACATTACTTTTGCCCCGGCTTTGGGTCAGACCTATACTGACACCCTCTACCTGATCTCCAATGATACTTATTTTCCATCCTTCCCCGTTTACGTAATAGGCGTAGGGTCGTTGGTGCCGGTTCCTGATGTCCATGTATCTGGAACAGCGCTGGATTTTGGGAATATTGCCCTGGAAGATGCCCCGACACAGCTGAACCTTATCATCAGCAATACAGGTACTAAAACATTGAATATCAGTGGTATTATCATCGACGAAGCCACCTTCACCAGCTCTCTCAGTGGTGCCCAGGTCATCAATGCCAACGGTTCATTACCCCTGGTAGTAACTTTCACCCCCACGCAATCAGGACGCTATTCCGGAACCCTGGTCATTTACAATGATGATCCGGACTCCCCTGAAATCCATATTGCATTAAGTGGCTCCAGCGTCTTTGCAAGTATGGTGTTATCTACCGACACCTTCAATTTCGGTGAGATTGGCGTAGCTACCAGCAGTAATCAATCCTTGATCGTGACCAATGTTGGAAGTGATACACTAAAAATCAGTTCTTTTCAAAAATCAACTTCTCTGGATTCTGTACTCAGCATTTCACCAGCCTCTTTTAACATTATTCCCGGCGGTGGCTTGCGGGCTTTCTCACTGACTTTCAATCCTACTGAACCTGTGGAATATGATGGTTATGTCATCATTCTGAGTAATACTGATAATGATACACTCCACGTTAACGGGACCGGACTGGATGATGAGCTACCAGAAATCACTTTCGATACTGATTCGTTGCGTAATGCAACCATTCTGGATGGTGCTGAAATCCCCTTAACTTTCACTATTACCGATAACAACCAGGTTGCAGGAGCCAGTTTCTTTTACCGCAAAGGCGGGAATCGATTCTATAATGAGATTGCTTTAGTTCCAGCGAATAATGGAATATATAGTGCCAGTATTCCTGCTAATGCTGTTGGTGACCGGGGAATTGAATATTATTTCGAAGCAACTGATGGTGCAAACATTCAACGTTTCCCTGACACTGCACCTGAAGTACCAGCTATTATCCTGGTTACGCTATCAATCCTGGACCCGATCACTATCCCGGCAGAAACCTACAAAATGTTTTCGGTCCCTACTGATCTAAATCTGAAAGATGTTTCCACACTCATGGAAGATGAGGAACGCCTGGGAGCATATGATGTTAATCAGTGGCGCTTATTCCGGTGGATCAATGGTGCCTACATCGAGTTGGATCAAACTAATTCTTTCTTTTTCAATCCCGGTGAAGCCTACTGGCTGATTACCAGGGAGCAACAGGTTTTGGAATTCGAGGGCAGCCGCACCGTACCAACTGACGGCTCCTACCAGATTCCCCTGGAACGGGGCTGGAACCAGGTGGGAACACCTTTCAGTTTTCCCATTTCAGTTGCCGATGTTATTGCCGCCAATCCCGGTGTAATGCAGGGTGAGGTGGCCTACTCCTGGGACCAGGGAACCGAAGACTGGCTGCCCATCAACACAGCAGGTACTTTTGACCCCTTTGATGGTTACTTCATTTTTGCACCAACGGGTGGAAATGATCTCGTTTTCCCCACTCGCGAAGGTTTGGCTTCCAGCCCGCGTAAGAGCCGTCAGTCCCTGGCCAACATGCCTGATGAATGGCTTATCCAACTTTCGGCTGCTGCTTCAAATAAACAGGATACTTATAACTACGCCGGTGTTCTCCAGGAAGCACAGGATGAGTGGGATATACGGGATCGTATGGATCCACCACGACCATCCAGCAGTTATGTTAATTTGTATTTTGACCACCAGGACTGGGATGAAGTTCAGGGTCGTTTTTCCGGTGATTTTAGAACGGCTACCACCGAAGGACATGCTTGGGATCTGGTGCTCGATAAACATGATTTGGATGAGGATGTCATGCTGAATCTAACCATCTCGGACAACCTGCCAGAAGATTTTGAAGTCTTACTGCTTAATATGGACCTCAGGTACATTCTTGGTCGCAGTTCTGAAGCCGGGATTCAGGCTACTCAGAAACACTTCGATGGAGTTGATCAATTAAACCTGAGACTTCTGGTCGGTAATCAGGAGTTTATCGCCAACCATGATGAAGGTATTGGTGAAGCGCCCACTAGGTTTAACCTGGCTCAGAATTACCCCAACCCGTTTAATGGTGACACTCGCATCAAGTTTGAGATTCCTGAGCCAACTGCTCTGAAAATTGTGATCTATGACTTGACTGGCCGCCAGGTAAGAGAACTGATAGATTCAGATGCTCATCCTGTGGGATATCATGAAATTAGCTGGGATGGAAACGATGAATCTGGTTATCATGTTGCCAGCGGGGTCTATCTTATTAGTTTGCAATCCAGAGGTTTCCAGGCGGCGCGGAAGATGGTTTTGTTAAAGTAAGAAGTTA
>JAOZSM010000017.1:1458-19376 GCA_029939675.1 Fidelibacterota bacterium | reverse complement strand
AGAAGTTAGAAGTTAGAATGATAATAATTTATTGATGGCTCCAGGCTGTTATACCATTTTCACTTCACTGTGGCACAATAGGCTTGGTATACGTGAGCCAAAAGGCGAGCCGAGTCCCCTCCTCGGAGTGGTTAGGGGTGGGTTAGTTAAGTGCTGACTGAAACTGGAAATGGTATTAGAGAGCCCCTCCGAGCTTCGCTCATCTCCCCTGAAAGGGGCGAAATAGTTGAGAACAATGGACCTCGCAAAGGCGCATAATCTTGCGTCTTTGTCTTAGCAACAGGTAGAAGATGAAAAAGAATATCCAATATATAGTAATCCTACTGGTCAGCAGCTTCACATTACTGGGTGCACCCAGACGACCGGCCTGGGTTGACACTCCACCCCAGGAGCCCCAACTATACCAGGGATTCGGGCTAGCTGAAAAGAGTGGTTCCGCTGAAGAAGACCGTTTAAAAGCCGATCAAAGTGCCCGAACTGAGATTATTCAGGAAATCAGCTCCACTATCAGCTCTCAGGTAAGCTCCTATTATCAGGAGACCGGTGCTGCTAATGAAGAAAATGTCGATATATTCACTTCCCTCTCCAGCACTTATGCTGTAGCAACGTTGGAAGGCATTCAAATAGTTGATCGCTACTATGACAGGAGAAAAAAGCTTTACTATAGCTATGCAACCCTTTCACGCGCAGAATTTCAAGCCCAAATGACCCGGCGAGCCGGTGAAGCTCAACTTTACGCCAGAGAAAGATTTCTCTATTCAAAACAAGCGCTTAAGGACGGGAATATCAGTGCTGCTCTTAACCATTTAAGCGAGGCATTGGGTCATGTTCTGGTAGCCCAGTCCATTGTAAAAAAACATCTCAATGGTGATTTAAATAATGATGGCATCACCGAATTTCTGGATATTGGCTTAAGTCATGAAATAGCCACTCTGATCCATAAAACTCATTTTGTCAAGTTCTCAGGAGATGGACAAAAGGGTGAGAGAGATCAAGCGCTTCCTCTTCCACTTACAGGTCGGGTTTTCTTTGAACATGATGGGGTAGAGATTCCTGCTGCAAACACCCCGCTGGCAGTGACGTTAGATGGGGCTACTGCTGATTTCAGTTCTATTGTCAATACGGATTCAGATGGTAACTACGCAGTTAGAATCAATCGATTAGTCTCAGCCTCATCCCCTACTCCCCAGCTTAAAGTTCATTTTTATTTACCGCACCTGTCACTTCTCAGTGGTGCAAATGCCAAGGATTTAGCGATCCTGATCTCTGGAAGTGCCAATTATAACTTTAGCATGGATGTTGCCGCTTCAATCAAAATCTTTGTGCGAGTACTGGAAGAGATCAATGGCGAACGTGTATCGAAATCAAAGAGTGAAGCACTGCTCATTAAAGCCTTGATCAGTCAAAAGTACAAAGTGATTGATGCCATGCGTATCGCTCAAACTGTTTCCATCGACGATCTGGATTTCTCACTTTATTATGAGGAATACGACACGATGGTAGCATCACTGGCACCGCATGCCAGCTATGCCATTGTAGGACTGATCTCCTCAGAGACCTCTAGTACCGGCACTATGAATTATGCCTATGCTTCAGCTAAACTAAATGTCGTTGACCTCAAAACGGGTCGCATTCTCTCCACTGGTAGTCAACCTGATATCAAAGCAGCTGGGAATACCGAGAAAAAAGCCAATACTTCAGCACTAAGGAAGTGTTCCTACGCCGCAATAACAGATATTATGCGTGGACTGAATACAGCTTTAAAGTAGCAATACACCAACAAAGGCCGATTGTCCCTGATTCCAAAACTGAGGGGATCATTGCATTTTTCAAAAAGTCTCTTAGCTTTCCAGATCAATCTTAAACAGTTCTCTAAACGATAATCAGAAAAGACCGAATATTATGAAGCAACTCATTATTTTTAACCCCTGGGCAGGTCATGGATATGCCGGGAAAATCCTACCTGAGCTTAAAGCTTATCTGGAAAAGATCCAATTGCCCTATGATATTCTAATTACGGAACATCAGGGACATGGCTTAGAGCTAACCAAATCAGCAGATTTCAGTCAGTATTCAGGCATCCTTTCAGCAGGCGGTGACGGGACCCTGTTTGAAGTAATTAACGGTTATTATGGCAATGCTTCTCCTACTCGTATACCCATTGGAGTCATCCCTGTAGGCACAGGAAACGCCTTCGTTCGGGATATGGACCTGCATCATCATGACTGGAAACCAGCCCTGGACATTATCAAAACCGGGATAACTAGAAAATTCGATGTAGGCCATTTTACCACTGAAGGTCAAACCTGGTACTATCTAAATATTCTTGGCTTGGGTTTAGTGGCTGATATTGGTGCCACGGCCCTGAAAATGAAGGCTCTGGGAAATTTTTCATATACGCTGGGAAGCTTGTATCACATCCTTAAGCTAAAACCTTACCATATACGTTTGGAAGTTGATGGCCAGGTCCTTGAACGCGAGAATGTTTTTGTTGAGATCTCAAATACCCGATATACTGCCAATTTCCTCATGGCTCCAGCAGCTAAAACTGATGACGGCTTGCTGGATGTAACCATCCTGGGTCCCAAAGGCCGCATTGGATTGATGAAAAGTTTTCCCAAGATCATCACAGGTGAACACATCCACATGAAGGAAGTGGAAACTTTTCAGGCCAGTCACATTCGGGTTGAGACCAATATCCCAAAAATCCTGACACCAGATGGAGAATTGATGGGATCCACCCCCATAGATGTCAATTGCTTAAAACAAGCCATTGATGTTTTTTGGAAATGAGAGCGCTCCGATCCCTGTATTACTGGGTGATTGCCCTGGGCTATTTTGGTCCAGTTTTGTTTATACTGCTCCTACGCACATTCATCCAAAAGCCCGAGCAATATGACCCCTGGTTAAGACGCAGGGTCATCACTCTTTTTAAAATTCTGGGTAGTGAACCCACAGTGGAGTTTGCTGAAACCATCCCCCAGGATCGTCCACTTATTTTCATGGCTAATCACTCAAGCCTAATTGATATACCGCTCCTGAAAGCTGTTATCCCTCAGTATTTCATTGGAATTGTAGCCCATGATCAAATGAATTATTTTCTTTACGGACCAACTGTTCGTCGCATAGGCAGCATCCCGATCCACCGTAATAATATTCGACGTTCTCTTAAAAGTTTTAAAACGGCTCGGGATATGTTGGAAAAAGGAATTCATATCACGGTGCTACCTGAGGGAGGTAGATCAAAAGACGGCCTGTTGATGCCCTTTAAAAAATTGCCCTTTCGGTTTGCCAGGGATAGTAATGCCAGCATTGTTCCAATGGCTATTTCAGGTGTTTTTGCCATGAAAAATAAAGGGTCACTACATTTAAATCCGGGTCAAATTGTAGTTCGTTTTGGACCTGTCATCAGCGCTGAAAAAATTGCCTCGCTGGAGATTGAGGAACTTATGGAGCTAACCAGAGATCAAATATATTCACGACTGGAGCCTCTCGAGGCTGGCCTGGATGAGTCATAGGAGTAAAGAATGAGCAAAAAATCCCGATGGTTAATAGGTATACCGATCTACTTAGTCGTGATTTTAAATACGTGCAGCATAAGTCTTGTACATGAGGATAATATGACCGTTGAACAGCATATCCATACTTTGATCGAAACGGGTGAATTTACTGTAGCTGCAGAAACCATCCAGAAATATCTAAAACAGGCGGATCGGGCTAACCCAAATTATGAGAAGCTCTTATTTGAGCTGCAACGTATGGAGCGTATTCGCAAAGATTTTGGAGCAACCCAGGCAGAAGTCCTGAATTATATCAGCGAATATTTCCCTGAGGTCTCTACCGTAGACCTGCTCCGTTGGGAAGCAGCCAGATCACTGGAAGTACGAGTGATTGATGGTCAGAAACGCTATTTTGACCGGGCTGCCCGCAATCTTTTTCGGATTGATCCAGTAATGAAACAACTTTGGGACAAGGCTCACCCTGATGATCCAATCACGGCTGGTTCTGGTGCAAAGCTGGATCTTGACATTCACAATACCAGCGTAATCCAGGCCGCTTCCCAAAGTCAAAACCAATACGTTGAACCAAGGCGACTTCGAATCAAACAAAGTGTAGAAGTTAAAGCCAATGCCGTTCCTCCTGGTGAGCTTATTAAATGCTGGATTCCCTACCCCCGTGAGCTCAGGGGTCGCCAGGAGCAGATCGACCTGATTGAAAGTCAACCTGACCAGCATATCCTGGCACCGCCAAACACACTCCAACGGACCATCTATCTGGAAAAGATCAGTAAGCTGGATGAGACGACCCTCTTTTCTGTTGAATATGAGTTGACCACCCATGGCGTATATCAGGCTATTGATCCAGACAAAGTCACTGCAGTAACATCCAGTCCAGCCCTTGAAACCTACCTGCAGGAAGAAGCCCCTCATATTGTGTTTACACCTGAATTGGTTGAGCTTTCCCGAGATATTGTGGGCGATGAACAAAATCTTTACCGCAAAGCCCAACTGCTCTTTGCCTGGATTGATGAACATATTCCCTGGGCCTCTGCCCGGGAATATTCTTCGATCAGATGTATTCCTGAATATGCTTTGAAAAATGGACATGGCGACTGTGGAATTCAGACCTTGTTATTTATGACCCTTTGCCGCATGAACGGCATACCCACACGCTGGCAATCCGGTTGGGAACTTCAGCCACCGCATGACAGCATGCATGACTGGGGTATGATTTACTTTGAGCCTTATGGATGGGTCCCCATGGATATTACTTACGGTCTTCGAAAAAGTGATGACCCTCAATTAAAGTGGTTCTATCTCAGCGGTATGGATAGCTACCGAATCATTTTTAACGATGCCTATGGTAAGGCCTTCACCCCGGCGAAAACCCACTTTAGATCGGAAACCGTTGATAATCAAAGAGGGGAAGTAGAGTGGTCTGGTGGCAATCTCTATTTTGATCAATGGCGTTGGAATTTTGACTGGGAGATCCTGGAAGAATCCAAATAGTGCTAAAAAACATATTGTTAACCACGGTCAAAAAGTCAATATTTGAGCTTCATTTCGATTGCTTTGAGAAGTGAGTTTAATATGCTTAATAATACTAGCCTAATAGAACCAATTTTTCCTTCCTACCCTAACTCTGCAGGACAAAGTCGTGAGTAAGATAAAAGTTCTTATTGTAGAAGATGAGCGCCTCATTGCAGAGAATAGCGCCATTATTTTGGAGAGACTGGGGTATGAGGTTGGAAAAATCTGTTCTAACTCGCAAGCTGCCCTGGCTGAAATACGTGAAAACCGCCCGGATATTGTACTGATAGATATCCTCCTGCAGGGAGAGCACGACGGAATCACCTTTGCTGAAACCTTACGGTATGAACACGATATTCCCTTTGTCTTTGTGACCGCGACTTCTGATGAGAGTATTCTTAATCGAGCCAAGGTAACATCTCCTTATGGCTATATCATCAAACCCTTTAATGAGAAAGATCTTCATTCAAACATTGAGATGGCTCTCTACAAATTCAATACTGAAATAAAATTTGAGCATTTAAATGAAATGCTCTATGCTTTAAACGACATCAATCAAATTGATGATAAGGATGCAGACGAAACAGTGTTTCTGAAACGTCTCTGTGAAACTTTAACCAAATCATCTTCTTTTCAATACGCCTGGGCGGGATTGCTTGAACCTGATCTGACCATTCGCTTCAAGACTTATTCAAGTCAAGCGGAACTTCCTGATGAAATTCAGCCTTTTAAAGCAGATGGTACTTTGGCTGATTGTATTCGGGAAACCATGGCTGAGTCGGAAGCTCAGGTCGCTATCTACCCAATTGATTCGTGTCGTGATTGTATCCTGGCAGAACAATTCTCAGATAAGCCCCTTGTAAATGTCAGGATCGCTTTCGAAGATACAGTTTTCGGAGTCCTGTCCACAGTGGTTCTGCCCAGTATGGCTGCAAACAGTGAATTCCTGAGTCTCTTTACAGAACTGGCTCAAAAAGCAGGCAGTCACCTGCATTCAATGTTATCCAGGAAGCAAGTGGGACATGCTGAAAAAGCCTTGGCCAGAAGCGAAGAGCGCTTTAGACGTTTTACTGAGATTGCCCAGGATATGATCCTGGTGCATGACCTGACTGGAACCATCAGTTACATCAATCCGGCAACTGTAACAATCCTGGATTATCCAACAAACCAGATCATTGACCATAATTTAGATGTATTTGTAGCACCGCGATCCCTGGCTGAAATGGATGAACGTCTCAAGGAACAGCTAAAAGGGAATACTACCCAACTGCGCTATGAGATGTTCTTGCTTTCAAGAACAGGTGAAGAGATTCCCGTGGAAGTCAGTTCCAATCCCATGGTGGAAAAGGGTCGTGCTACCAACTTTTTACTGATCGGGCATGATGTACGGGACCGCAAGCTACAAGAGATGCGACTGGAAAGATTGTCCAAAGTTGTGGAACAAAGTCCAACAGCCATCCTTATTACCGATTCTCAGGGTCTGATTACCTATGTGAACCCCAGATTTATCACCATGACCGGTTTTACCCGAGAGGAAATAATCGGGGAATATCCTGCAGCCCTTAAGACCGACAGCATTACTGATGAAATTGCTACAGATTTGATTGCCACCACCATGAGGGGTGATGTATGGCGAGGCGAACTGGAGACAATTCGCAGTAACCATGAAAAATTTTGGGTTAACGCTACTATCTCCGGGCTTTCAGACAACGAGGGTAAATTCAGTTACATCGGTGTTATTGAAGACATCAGCGAGAAAAAACTTGCTGCTCTTGACCTGGAGCGTTCCCGGCAAAGCTACCAGGATATTTTCAACTCTACCAGTGATGCTATTTACATCCAGAGTAAAGAAGGTCAATTCATTGATGTAAACCAGGGTGCAGTAAACATGTATGGATATGACCGGGATTATTTCATCGGTAAAACGCCAGCCATTCTTTCAGCAGACGGGTATAATGATCTGGACGAAGTTCACTCTGCCATCCGGAGGGCTTTTAAGGGTGAGCCACAAAGATTTGAATTCTGGGGGAAACGTAAAAATGGTGAAATATTTCCCAAAGATGTTCAGGTTAACAAAGTTCACTATTTTGGAGAAGAGGTTCTGCTCACCTCTGCCCGTGATATCAGCGACCAGAAGAAATTTGAAGATGATCTCCAAAAAGCTGCTCATAAAGCTGAAAAATCTGAAGAAGTCAAGGGTTACTTCCTGGCTAATATGTCCCATGAGATCAGAACTCCCCTGACTTCCATCGTCGGCTACATTGATCTGATATTCAACCGGATCAAAGGCCATTTATCAGATCAGGATGTTGAATATTTTGATATCATTCGCCGCAACAGCGACCGTCTGACCAGCACACTCCACTCTATCATCGACCTCAGTCAGATCGAGGCTGGTGCGATCAAGGTGAAAAAAGCTTCAATCAACCTGACTAAACTGGTAGCCCATGTGTACACGGACCAAAGAATGGCTGCAGAGAAAAAGAAGATCAAATTCACCTACCATGAGCCACCTGAGTCATTTTGGATCATTGGCGACAAGGGATTACTACATACCGCCATCGCCAATCTGGTGGATAATGCGATCAACTATACCGATGAAGGTCAAGTGGATCTTTTATTGACTACATCTGAGAATGGTTGTTGTCTATTGGAAATCCGGGATACCGGAATTGGTATAGCCCAGAATTCGCTGCATAGTATCTTTGAAAGTTTTAACCAGGAAAGTATGGGTTATACAAAGGATTATCAGGGTCTAGGGCTGGGTCTGACCATTTCAAAAAAGAATTTCGAGCTACATGAAGTAAAGATAGAGGTTGAGAGTGTGAAGGGTAGCGGCTCTTCCTTTTTTATTCGTTTTCCCAAATATGATGTACAGCTGGCAAGTGAAACCCCTGATGATATGCCAATCAGTCAGTCTGAGACAGTTCAGCAAAATACCGCAGAACACACATCACCAACAACGGGTACCAGTGATAATCTGGAAGGACCCAGAAATATTCTTATTGTTGAAGATGATGAAAATGCTCAACGGCTCTTTGGGCTGTTTCTACATAACACTTATGAAGTTCACTTTACCAATACGGTGACAGGTGGCAAAGAAATTCTGGAATCTACTCCAATTGACCTGGTGGTTACTGATCTATCATTGATAGGAGGTGAAGACGGATTGGCACTGGTGAAATGGGTTCGTGAAGATCAGCGCTTTGGCAAATTACCGATGATTGCTTTGACAGCTCACGCTTTTGTGTCAGATCGGGAAAAATGCCTGAACGCTGGCTGTAATGACTTTATTACAAAACCAATTTTCCGCTCTCAACTTCTGGATATTATTAAAAAAAACCTGACCAATTGACCTGAACATTCGGTCGGGGTTTGATCGATACATTTCCTAGATGTAATACTGAATATACTTTCAATCTACGGTTAACAGACCCACCCCCAGCCCCTCCCAAAAGGGGACTTTGTTCGCCTTACGGCTCACTTATTAAATATCCGATGTGGACAACAGGGAACTGAATTTAGGTTTATTCAGCGATGTTTGATTCTACTCGATTTCGACCATTTCCCTTGGCTTGATAAAGCGCTCGGTCCGCTGCTTGCAATAGCAGACTGGGCTGACTATCATGGTTAGGAATGAGCGTCGCAACCCCCAAACTCAGAGTTACAACAGCTGCTACTTTAGAAGCCTTATGTGCCAAATTCAAATCAATAACATTTTGCCTGACCAGTTCAGCAATACGAAAAGCGCCCTCCTCACCTGTCTCAGGCAAAACAATGCAAAATTCCTCACCCCCATACCGGGCGGTTAAATCACCAGGTCGATTGACAGAATCTTTGATAGCGGTGGCTATACGAGTCAGACAATCATCACCCTGCTGATGGCCATAGCTATCGTTATAAAGTTTGAAATAGTCAATATCACTCAGGATGACACTGAGGGGGCGCTTCTCACGCAGCATACGCTTCCACTCCCGGTCTAATTCTTCATCCAGTCGGCGACGATTGGCAATTCCTGTCAGACCATCTACCCGCGACAATTCTTTGAGTCGCTCATTGGCAATCTGCAATTCTTCAGTACGATCCTTAACCAGGTCTTCCAGGTGATCTTTATGTTTCAGGACCTCCTGCTGGGCTGCTTTGCGGACTTCGATCTCTGATTGAAAGGCTATATTTGTATTTTCCAGTTTAACGCGTTGCGTATCAATTGTGTCATAAGCTTTTGAAAAGCGAACGGAGATCAAAAAGGCCTGGGTAACTATAAAGATCAAAATACCCAGTGAGATCAAATGTCCCGTATTAACGATGTTATTGACGTAGAGGATATCATTCAGGAAGGTTATCACAACCGCAATAAACCCCATAAGGACCATAGCAGATCCCTCTTCACCCCTCAATAAGGCCAGGCCCAGACCATAGATCACATAGAGCATCGCCAACAAACTAAACGGTTGAAAATAACTCATAGAGGATGAGAAGACGGCCACATCGGTAACCAGGACCAGCACAGAGAACAAAACAGTAATACTCACGATAATTTGGGCGATCAGCTTATGAATCTCATCTGGAAACTGAACCCGAATAAATTCCATGAAAACTGCAATACCTAAATAAAAACTTAAGTACTCAATTTTTACCAGGATCTGCCAGGATAATGCTGGCCAGAGCTGGTTTAAAAAGACCTCACCGGTGGCCAGGGTCCGGAGGCCAATGATCAGACAGAAAATGCCAAAATAAAGGGCAGCCTTACCGCGAGTACCAAAAGAAAAAACACCCAGGTGGTAGATCCCCATGACAAAAATAGCCCCAAACAGAAAGAGTTCTCGAGCAACTCGATTTTCACGGTGAGTATGCACCTCGGGTCCAGTGCCAAAGGAAATGGATTCCCATATTCCTCCCAGACGATGGTGATAATTGGAAACATCAATTCGTAGATGAAGTTGTTTTGCGTGTTGCCCCAGATCGTAGATTCGAGATTCATAGGCCGGACTGGCCAAAGCGATATCTGTCGAGTAGATACCGATGCCACCCATCAATTGCTCATCTACAAAAAGATTATAAGCTGTTCCCACAGTAGGGAATTCTAAAGCATATGTGCCTGGTCGTTCAGGTAATAGGATTGTAAGAAAATAAGACCCGCAACCATGACCAGGGAGTTTGTAGCCTGAGTACTGGTAACCTTTCCAGGAATCGGGAACTTCAATATCTATATATTCTTCATCGGGTAACGCTTCACCTGGAAACTCTCCATTCCAAACAAACCGCCATTCACCATTAAGACCAACATGCTGCTCAAAATCATAATTTCTTAGATCTAAAACCCCATCAATTGCTGAGAGTTTATCTACTCTACTGCAACTGCCCAACAGCACTATTATGGCTAGCAATATCAAAACAGAAAAGGGATATGATCGTGATCTCATCTTGGTCCTTCCGGCCCCATCATGGGACCACCGCTACACTTTAATTATCGAGGCAAAAAATAGATGGGATAGGGTTAGGTATCAAGACCTTAAAACTATGGATACAAGATTAACATTCTGCTCAGAGGGAAAAACCCTTTTGCTACAGATGCACACCGATTAACACAGATAAAAATTATGACAGGAAAATAACTGATTTTGACCCAAAACGATAATTATTATCTAGTTCGGAAATGCAGATACAGGTTGGCCGCAATCCTTCCGGACACAAAGGCGGTAGCCGCTGCCGTTACCCCAACAAGCGAAAAGTGAAGGATACCAAAATAGAGTACACCAATTATACCGATAACCTCAATGAGGGTGGCATTTGTAATCGGACTGGTATGACCTGCTTTCACCAGTATTGCCCTTTGAAAGGAGATCAAAACCGTTGATGCGGGAAAGATTCCCATGATCATCAAGGGGACCAAAGCCAATTTGGTCAATGAGGGACTTAAGCCACTAACTTTTGAAAACCAGAGACTGGAAAGGGGTGTAAAAGCCGTCAGGATCAACAGTAGGGCCAATCCCGCACCAAGAATAGTCGCAAAGCGTTTTATTACCTGGTCGTTCTCCCGGTTTTGTCCCAACAAGGTAATTGCCGCTTCCTGAAATGAGAGGCCAACACCACGGAAAAGAAAGACAAAGGAGCTTACAACTGGCAGAACTGCGAGAGACTCAAGTGCCAGGGTGCTTTTTCCAATAAAGAAGGTGATAAGCGGGTGAACGCCCAAGGTCAGCATGGATGTCAGGGCCAGGGGGTAGTAGAATTTGTTGATTACCTGAAAACTTAGAGCTGTTCCCACTTCATCCTTATGTTCGGCAGCTCTCAAGCGCTTGATAATGGGTTGGACCATAATGCGAGTGCTCACAGCTTCCACGGTGACACCACAGGCCAGAGCTGCCATACCGATATAGACTCCAGGTAAAGTTGTCAAAAAGAATAGGCTTAGTGCGGTGGTTGCCATGGACATAAGCCGAATAACTGTTCCATAGGCCACGCGACGGGTAGCATGGTTGCGGATCAGAACCCCTTGATAAAATCTGCGAAACCCGATTGCTCCAGGCCAGGGAAGCATGATGATGGTGGCAATATGAGTTAACTGGGCAACATTCTCAGGTAGACCAATGAGATCGATAGTGAGCAAGAAGAAAATTTGGGGAATTATCAGGATCAACATAAGTCCGGTAATGATTCCATTCAGAATCCAGGTATACTGACGCAGTTTTCGAAGTGAGCTATAGTCCTTGACCAACGAAGTTGAGGCAGTCATCATCATGATTACAGGAGCCTCAATGATGAGAGCGAAAGAGAAGGCCACACCATAGGCAGCCAAATTAAATTTTGGATCAACTAAACGAGCAATAATGGCTGCAATGAAGGGTCCTTCCAGGGACATCATCAGCCAGGTACCAGCCAGTGGCAACCAAAATCGCAGGATCTTTCTATTCGTTATGGCAGCCATCACAACACTCTATTCAAGTGGGTTCTATCAGGGTGTTTTGTCTGATATATTATACTGATTAAACTTCAGAATTTTGCGGAAAATCTATTTTAATTGAAACTCAGCCACGAAAGTAGACTGTGGATGAATAGTTGCGGTAAAGGTGTAACTATCACTGTCTCCATCATGACGCAATTTGAGTTCAGTTTCTAATATTTCTATTTCATCAACTTGTCCTTGCCCAGGTGGTAGAATCTTGGGCGATTGACAGTCGACTGCGTGGACAAACTCCAGGGAACGTCTGGCCCCATGCAACCGTACCTGAACTGATTTTGATTTGGTGTTTTCATTACAAATTGTCAGCATTACCTGTTCCTGATTTCTAAATGCCAAAGCATTTAACTGGTGCTCCGGTTCAATTTCAGCCGGAACCACCATTGCCTGTTTGGGAACTTGCTGCATGAGATTACCAAGCAGTGTAAAAACAGGTTTTGCCTGCCCGTTCAAGTCCAGTAACCCCCAGGATCGCTTTTTGTGTTTTACATCGACCGGTGCATCATAGAGTTGGTAAATAATGGGGGTCACTCCAGCATACTTCAGTAAATCCAGGGTATTTGAGTACACTCTGAGTGCATAGGGCACACTAAAACTGGCGCTATAATAGTACGTCTGAAATGTATTTAAATTTCCAAGTTGATCGTATTGATTGGGATCCGGATAATGTCTTTGTCCAAAAACAGTTTCCGAACTGGCATAGGATGATACAAAAATTGGTTTCCTGGATTCAATCAGATCCAAGTACTGGATCAGCTCTGCTAATGCGGACCCAACCTGACCTGCCTTCGTATGCTTTTCCCAGGTTTGGACTGTCCAATGTCCTAAAATGTCAAATGCAGTTTGATCAAGATCCATATACCAGGATTCCAGATCTCCTGAAATGGCTGGTGTAGAAAGACCGGGACCGATAATTTCCACCTGCTGATACCCACGTAAATCCAATTCAACTCGGGTGGCCTTGACTAGTGAATTATAGATATCTGGAGAGAGCGGAAGTGAATCGCCGGGAGCAAGGTCCGGCACATCCAGCAACTCAATGAAATCTGCTGGTACCTCCTGATAAAACAGTTCATCTACTTCCTCTGCCCACCACTCAGCAAATCCAGCTACATCAGTCAATTGACCATGTTGATTAACAAGGCTGGCTGGTATGGCATCCAGACTATAGATCCATTTGATACCCAGGCGCTGAGTTGCTCCTCTCAGGGCTAAAATGTTGTCCCAATTGTCACCCTGACGTTTAACCCGGATAACGGTGATACCCAGATCATTCAGCGTTTGGAGTGGTTTGATCCTGCGACTATAAAAACTGATAGGGACGTTTGCCCCAAGTCCATTGAACGGTCCAATGGTATTGTCCAGGTCAATTTCTATGGGAATGTATTGTCCTTTTCCTCGGTCACCAAGGAAGCTGCATGACCATATCAAACCAAGGATCAGGACCAACAGTCCTGTTCGCATAAATATCTTCTGAATCTTTTTAATAGGCATGGATTAATTTCACCTCTTCCAAGAAGGAATCAACCAAAACATGTGTAAATGCTTTGATTCCTGATTAATTCCCTTTGTGACGCATACCTGTCCAAAATAAATTCTTTTTGGCCACAGATAAAACACAGATGAACACAGATGTATTCCATAATAACAGTTACCATAATTAGAAAATGGTGCTGAGCACCAAAAACGATAGCATTAACTACATTTATCGAACCAGCCATACGAAAAAGAATTATTGAGGATGAACTGTGAGATTAAATCATGAAATGGGATTAATCTGTCCTAAACCCTTGTTCTAGGCCAATATCACTATCATTCTAAAAACGTTTGGGACAGCAATGGTTGTGACGCAAAACCAGTTTTAGGAGCTTAACCTTTCCCTGAAATCTGCGTCTAAGATAAGTTTGAATTGGTATTTTGTACCGGGTTGACAGTTCTATATTCGCGGCCGGTCAGAATTGATAACGCGTAAAGGATTAAAATGAGTTTCCGTGTACATTTTAAAAAATTTCTAATCTTATCCCTGGTACTCTCCTTAACACCATTGCTACAGGCCCAGAAAAAAGGACAAGGTCGCCAAATGCCAGCCATCGGTGTCTTAACTGGTCGTGTGCTGGATGAAAGCTCCCAAAAAGCAGTAGAATATGCTAACATCACTCTTATTCAAACCCGGGATTCCACTGCGGTATCAGGCGGCATCAGTAATTCTGAGGGCTATTTTGATCTTCGGGACCTACCCTTGGGTCGTTTCAATCTGCGATTTGAATTCATGGGCTATGAAACACTAATAATTGACGATATCAGATTAACGCCTCGTGGAAGTGTTGAGAAGCATCTGGGAGATATTTTTTTGCAGCCAGCTACCCTGGTAGGTAGTAGTGTAGAAGTTTCGGGTGAGCGTCCCCTCATGACCCAGACTATTGATAAGCGAATTTTCAACGTTGAGAAGAGTCTTTCTGCAGAAGGCAGCTCCGCCATAGAAGTTCTGGAGCAAATTCCATCGGTAGATGTGGATATGGATGGCGTGATCAGTCTCAGGGGCAGTTCTAACGTAAAAATTCTCATTGATGGTAAGCCATCCGGTTTATCCAATGAAGATAACAGTGCCTTGCTGGAACAGATTCCCTCTTCAACGATTGAGACCGTGGAAATTATTACCAACCCTTCTGCTAAATATGATCCAGACGGGATGTCCGGCATTATTAATGTCGTTCTAAAGCAAAACCGTTTGAAAGGTCTCACCGGTAGTATCGGTACCGGGTTTGCGGATCAAGATCGCTACAACCTTAATGGTCAGGTAAACTTCCGAAATAAGAAAATAAATATCTCCTCCATGCTAGCCTATCGGACTAGTATTCGGAATGTGGGCGGCACCAATTACATGACCACTTTTGACAGAAGCGGCAATACGCTCAATATCCTTGATCAGCTCAGTGACGGATTTCGCAATTTTGACTCATTTACAGGTCGTTTGAATACGACATACTCATTAAATCAAAAGAATAAAATTACTGGTGGATTGATGCTTAGCCAACGCACCCGTAATTTTGAAGAAAATATTGATTACAAAACTGGTTTGACAAAAGCCAGCCTATTACCGGTATACAATCGCATTGCTCAAAGTGAAAACAACAGTAATAGTATTACATATTCGCTGGGCTGGGAAAAAGATTTCAGTCGAGAGGGCCAGGAAATTAAAGCTGACTTCCGCCAAACCCAAAATCAGTCAGATGAATCAGGTGACCACAAGCAAAATGGTTACCAAAACGACCTCGCTTTTTTCGAAAGACAGGAAACCGCACGAGATGATGAACGCATGACCCGGACCTTTCAGATTGACTACATCCATCCGTTGGGTGAAAACCACAAATTTGAACTGGGTATCAAGACCATTGAAACAGAGATGGATAATCTATTTACATCGACCTCTCAGGACAGCGTCAATGCGACCTGGACAGATGATATGGATTTGAATACTCATTTCCTTTATGATGAAGGGATTTACGCTGGTTATCTAACCTATAGCCGCAACGTTGGCTTATGGGGTTTTCAGGGTGGTGTTAGATTGGAACAGGCCCGTACTGAATCTGATATTCTTGATGGCAGTGCTCCTTTCCTCAATGAGTACCGCAGTATTTTTCCCACTGGACACATTATGTACACATTAGCCCCTCAAAAGGATCTCCAGGCCAGTTATAGTCGGCGGGTGAACCGTCCCCGGGTCAGATCAGTGGTCCCCATCACCAACTATTATGATCCCCTGAATATCCGTACTGGAAATCCAGAGCTTTTGCCTGAGTATATTGATTCATACGAACTCAACTACTCGCAATTCAACAAGGGAATTTCTTTTAACACCGGTGTGTATTATCGTCAGATCAATGACTTGATGCGACGTTACAAAGAGTTAAAGCAAATTGAGGGGAATACTGTTTCAGTTACGACCTTTCGAAATTTTGATACAGGGCACTCCTATGGTGCTGAAGCCATGATCAATGTCAAGCCATGGAAGCCGTTAAAGCTGATGCTCAGTGGCAATGTTACGCGCACAGTAATTGATGAATCAGGGTTAGAGGCTGATATCAACACTGACTCTTATGGTTATTTTTTGCGAGGAACAGCCACTTATTCTCCACTTCCAAGTACAGATGTACAGATGTTCACCATGTATCGCAGTCCCCGGGAAATTGCCCAGGGAACGATGTCAGATATGCTATTTGCCAATCTTGCTGTTAAGCATCGTTTTTGGGAGAACAAAGGCAGTTTATCGTTACAGGTCAGCGATCTTTTTAACAGTCGCCGGTTTGAATATAATCTGGTTACCGAAACCTTTGAGCAGACTCGAGAGAGGACCTTCAGCAATCGGTATCTTAAGCTGAATTTTAGCTACAAGTTTGGCAAATTTGTGGACACCCAACGCCAACGTGGTTCAGGTGGCGGGGAAGATATGGATATGGATATGGGGATTGATTAAAGTCGAACGTCGAACGTCAAAAGTCAAAAGTCAAAAGTCGAAAGTCGAAAGTCGAAAGTCGAAAGTGTTTCTCTGATCGGAGTGACTGGAGAACAAGTTCGGAGATTGTAATACTAATTGAACCTCCATTAGTGCGTTCCAGGTGATACTTCGAGACCCTCAGTAAGACACATCTCATTTAGTCTTCCTACCTGCTGGGCGAAGCTACCAGAGTGCAGACTAACAGGTTCAGAGATTGTGACTAATCCAGGTTCTTGATTTTTTCCAGGGCTTTTTGGGTTTCATCAAAGCCTTTTTGGATAGCAATTTCAGCTTCCAAAAAATTCCAGGCGGATAATCCTGTACTCACGTTGATCAGCATATCAGGTTTTGCCAGCTCAACCTGATTAGCAGCAATAAGGGCCATGGACAGGATGACTGTTTCGTGGGCAATCTCTGCCAAATTGGGTTTGCCGGCTGTGTACCAGGGTTCATTTCCCTTGGGAATACGCCACCGTGATTTACTATTTTCAAGCTCATTGCCATCAAGGTAAGCAAATGATTTTTCCGGATTCTTACCCTCTGGAAAAGCCAAAACATTCACAGCAATAATAAAATCAGCACCCATAGAACGAACCACATCAATGGGAACTGGATCGATCATCCCACCATCAACCAAAACGAGGTCATCGCTGGCCAGGGGATTAAAAACAACAGGTATGGACGAACTGGCTCGGGCAGCGTTAGCCAAACTACCCTGGTCGATGACATAGAGGTCACCTTTAAGGATGTCCACGGTTGTGGCAGCGAACGGGATGTTCAGGTCCTCTATGTTTTTTGATCCATAGAGATCTTCTAAAAATAATTTGATCTTTTGTCCATCAATAAAACCCCGAGTTGGAAAAACCGGATCCAACAGGTGTAAAACATCAAGCCAGTCAGAATTCAAGGCTACATCTGAGAGTTCTTCTACACTTAATCCGGCTGCATATCCCCCGCCAATGATAGCCCCCATGCTACTGCCGGCAATCATATCAACCCGAATTCCGGCCATTTCTAAAGCTTCCAGAACTCCAATGTGGGCAAAACCCTTTGCCGCGCCAGCTCCCAGTGCCAGGCCTACAGTAAAGTCCTGCTCAGCTTTACCCTGGAGTACCTGGCTGAATTGTTTTTCAATCTCCGGAGAGTTAAGCGGGGCTGCTGCTGTGGTCCCAACCAGCAAGCAACTTAAGCCAATTGAAAGTAGCTTTAAGGGCAGTAAATTCATTTATTTATATATATCATTCAGGATCGCTGCCAAATGGTAACCAGCTTTGAGCAACCGGTCTTCCATTAATTCCCGATTTTTGTAGATATACTCCCAGGATAGTTTTCCATTGCCGATGTCATAAATCTGGTCGTGAACGGATCGCGATTTATTAACAAAAGCCATGAGTGTTGGATCCAATAATTCCTGTTTATCCGCATCACTAAG
>JAOZSM010000017.1:0-1358 GCA_029939675.1 Fidelibacterota bacterium | reverse complement strand
CACGTCCCTCGAGGATGGTACAATAATGCCAATCATGGGAATGATCCCATTTAGAATCAGATTTTATCTCGTCGGCCCAATTGCCAACCCGGGCTAAATCAGTATGCCCCATAAGTTGAGTGATTTGTTCTTGGGCGGTGGGTGTAAGATTTTCTTCAGCAATTTTTCCAATGACCCGGTGACCAGTTTTCCCCCAACCCAGTAGCATGCTTGCAGTGAGTAGTAAGATGATAAGGCGTTGCACAGTGAGCTCTCCTAATAATTATGGCGGGAATCTAATGTTTGACACGTGTCTTGTGAAGGATTTATGCGTAATACCAATACTGCAAATTAGCATTATAAAGTTTACAACGAATGTGACGAAAAGAACAAATCAAATCTCCCCCTGAGAAACGATTGGTATAAAACAATCCAGGTGATGCGTTTTAAGGCATCACCTGGAGTGAAGTTGAAATTACTAAAAACTTAAACGATTATTATTCGTGGTTATTCATCACGATATTTTTTGATAAGCTGATCACCTCGATACCCAAGGGCTTTCCAGTCTATCCGCTTTTCCTGTCCTCTATGACAAGCGCGGCATCTCAAGGCTTCACTTGCAGGAGAAACCATATGATTAATTTTCCAGGACATTTCAGTTTCGATGAAATCATACTGGCCGCTGTACTCCATTCTGGCAGCTTTCATACCTACTTCGGAGGCTCTGTTCCAATCAAAATGCGTCCAGTAGCCCTTCCAAAGCTGAGGTGTAATCAAATACATGTTCTTGGTGTCATAGATCTGTTTGCCCCGCATGACCTTGAATGGGTATATTTTTGCGTTTTCATCTGATCTATCTCCCAGGGGATCACTGATCTTGACAACCTCATCCGGATTGACTTTATCTCCTTTTAGATAACGGGATGAATAGCCATTATACCACCTATACTCGGGTACAACATTGCTTGCCCAAACAAAACTACCCTTCTTCTTCATGTAGGTACTCATGCCATATTCATCTTTTTCGGCAGTGCTGTCTTTGCCTGCCGTTGACCAATCCCAATACATTTTTGTGGGTTTTCCTTTGGCATACTGTGGAATATGACAAGTTTGACAAGCAACTTTTTCAACGTGTTTATTAATGATTTTTGAGCGGTGAACATCCTCCTCATGACAGTCAAGACACGACACCCGATTTTCGGCACCCGTTATGCTACCTAAAGACTTACCCATGATGTTGTGTTCCTCGGTGGTATGACAATCGGAACAGGTCATATCATTGCCCATGTGCACATCATATGATGGATCAGCATTAACCAGTCCGTGGTCAAGATCACCGTGTTTTACATTCTCACCACCACCACCATTAAAGTGGCAGC
>JAOZSM010000016.1:3555-26553 GCA_029939675.1 Fidelibacterota bacterium | reverse complement strand
CAGAGAAAGCAGAACGGTGTATTGAGCTTATTCAAACGATGCTAAGTTTTCTCTTGTTATCTTACAAAAATATTCTACAACCAATTTCTAATTATGCTCTTCTGCCGGCGTATTCTCTGTCCTGATAACCCACGCCCGCCGATATCCATTTTTCATGGCAAATTGTTGCAATTTTTGGGCATCTTCCCGATTGTTCATCTTGCCGATTCTAATTTTATAATAAGGACTGTCGAACTGGACTAAAATCTCATTATCAAAAGTTTTAGCAGCTCTTTCTTCCAGAGCTTTTGCATCATCATAATCGGTGGTACTTCCCAGTTGAACTCTGAAAACATGGTCCAGATATTCAAATGTCTCACTGGTATCTATCTGATCACCCAGACCGGCATACTGCTCTTGCAGAGATTTCATCTGCTCAATTCGAGCCTTTGAATCCGGCCAATCGTGGAGAGTTGTCGGATCAAAAGATTCGTTTAATTTGCTCTTACCTTGCCCCAGTATCAACAGGGGCAGGAGTAGACTAATATATACCAACTGCTTCATGCATGATCCATCCCGTTTTTCCATCTGGCAATCTAATTTCATACCAGCTGTCTGTGGTATTTAAAATTTCAGCCGATGTTCCTTCATGTATAACAAATAAAGTACCTGATCCCACCAGAGGTGCACTGGAAACATTTGCCTTTTTTACCAGGAGAACAGCTCGTTGATCTTCCAGTGATAGAATCCTATCTCCAAGCCAACCGGCAGACAATAAGAATAATATTCCCACAATATAAGTGGCTATCAGTATAACCCTGCCTGCTGATCTGGATTGTAATAATCGATAGCTGATAATCCCCAGGATCAATATGCTGAACATAATTAATTCCCATAGCCTTAGTTCTGCCAGGGAAAAGCTTTGGCGAAATTCATTGAACCAGACAACCAGAGGCATGGATTCGGGTAATTCAAAACGATCCTTAAGAAATAGTTTACTGAATCGAAGATTGTGCAAAACATCCACATCTCTGGGGGACAGTTGCCGAGCTTTTTCAAAGTGTAGAATGGCTTTCCCATAGGACTTTTGATTAAAATAGGCACAACCCAGATTGTAATGCAGCGCCGTGGATACACCATCTGCATTTAAGATCTTTTCGTACTCCGCGATGGCTTGTTCAAATTCTCCCTGTTCGTAGGCGCTATTTCCAGCAGTCATGAGACTTTCAAAGTCCACCCCTTGAACAACGCCATGACTAAGTGAAACTGCTACCAGAATTATGGTGATTAAGCGGTTCATAGCTCTTTCCCCAGGTCCTGGAGCAACTTCTGCGCTATTTCCAGCCATTCATCAGTTGATCGCTGAACAGCTCCCGGTGCAAAACGATCCATGGTCAGCCCTTCAAGAAATTCCTGAGTCTCAGTAACCACTTCAGGTGCTATTTCTGATTGAGTCAGTAAACTGATCAGTGTGGAAATATCCAGCGCATTTTCAGCTGCATTCAGACGAGCGCCAATAAATCCCGCGATACTCTGGTGTAGCAGGGTCCGCAACTCAGTTGAATCCTGATCAAGCCGTTTGGCTTGTTTAAGTTTTTTCCGTGCATTAGTCATAGCTTTCACGCTGCGGCGTAGATTTGCATTTCCCTGGAGTTGACGGGTACGATATTCAAAGCCAAGCACACCCAATAACAGAAATATACCGATGAGATGACTACTCCAGAAGTTTAAAGGTAGTGGTCCATTCTGTGCACGAGTAAAGTGAACATCTGCGGCTTTGATGTAGCGGATATCCTCCTGCATCAGTTCCACCTCTTCCCGACTGTAACCTGAAGTGACAACTGGTTGAGTTCCGGCAGCATCGTAAACGGTTAATTTGATCCTGCCACTGCTTCTGGTGATGTACTTGCGGGAATTCAAATCGAAATAGGTAAATTCTATGGGGTCAATAATCAGTTTGCCTGGTTCCCGGGGTACCAACAGATACGTGGCTTTCTTAGCCCCTTTGTGCCTCATATTCTGGATACTTACTGCTGTAGTACGCTCAGGTTTGAAGATATCAATACTTTCTGGAAGATCTGGTTCTGGAAGACTAATTGATTTAAAATTACCCGTCCCCTGCAAAGTGATATTCAAGCCCACAGCATCATTGGCAAAAACAGCATTGGTATCCAGGTTAGCTTTGATCTGAAAATCACCTACAGCACCATTAAAGTTAATTGGTCGGGGGTCTGGAAGTTTCTTCACCTTGATCTTGATCGGGTTTGACAGAAAATTCCGAGTTGCTTTGCGAGTACTGTTAAAAAAGGGATCATTGAAGGTCCTGCGACTACGCTGATTAGCTTTCACCTCAACTTCAAGCTCAGTCTTCAGAGGATCAATGGTTAAATCACCAGAACGGGTTGGATAATACAGCACTGTTTTGAGGATAGCAGTGTTGTAACGGACACCATCTATTACCTCAGAAACCAACCTGGGTTGTGACCCTTGGACAACTTCCTCAGCCCAAAATCCCACAGCATCCGGGAGTTTGTCCACTTGATAATTGTAAACCCCAACTTTGGTAAAAAGTTTGTATCTGACATAAACAGGCTCACCAACATAGATATTTGTTTTTGATGGGATTGCCCGTAGATATACACTCTGATTTGAACCTGGATTTTTCGAAGAGGCCTTGCGGGACGCCAAAATCTCAAGTTTCAGAGCTTTGGTCCGATAGGCTCGCTTGCCCAGAAATACTTCGATTGAGGGAATAGTAACACTACCTGGTTCAAGAGCAACAAAGGTGTAACTCAGTGATTTTTTACTGCTCATTTTACCGTTGACGTAACTGTAATTTGAAGATTGCATGGGACCTGACAGTAAGGCTAGTTTCTTAATATCGGGTAGCCGGATATGAGGCATCTCGTCACTGCCCACAACTTCAATTTTCCAGGTAAATGATTCCTGTACCAATACTTGTTTCGCATCGATTGTGGCGGTTATAGTGGGCGCAGCAAAGCCCAAGCTCAGCAAGCCGATCATCAATATTGAGAATAGCTTAAACTTCAAAGGCATGCTACCAGTCTTTCTCATTATCCTGACCAGATGTTTTCAGCCTGATCTGTTCGCGCATATTCTCAGTCTCGCGATCTTTAAGCGCATCCAACAATTGCTGGGCGTTCATTAATTCTTCATGGTCCTGTTTTTCTTCGGCTGCAGATGGTTCTGGCTGCTGTTGTTCATCGTCCTCAGCGTCTTGCTGTTCTTGGTCATCCTGCTCATCAGATTTTTGTTCCTGGTCTTTCTGCTCATCAGATTTTTGTTCCTGGTCTTCCTGCTCATCATTCTGATCTTCTGATTGAGAATTCTGATCCTGCTTTTGATCCTGACTCTCCTGCTGATCCTGGTTATCCTGCTTTTGCTCAGAATCCTGTTGTTGAGGCGGTGGTGGCGGCATATAATTCAGCATTTCAAGATTGGCCTTGGCATCTGCATCGTCCGGTCTTAAGCGCAGAGCTTGTTTATAAAATTCTTTGGCCTTTTCCACGTCCTGTTTTTGGAGCCAGGCATTACCAAGATTATAATAAATATCTGCCAGAGCATCTCGATCCTGGACACTCAAAGCTTGCTCATAGGAACTGATGGCCTCATCCATTTCACCTAGCCTGAATTTGGCATTTCCCTGGTTATAGCGAATGCCCTTCAACTCTGGATGCTCCTCCAGCAGTTTATCCCAGGCTTGAATAGCAGTTTCATATTGCTCTGAATCAAAAGCATCCATGGCATTGGACTGTCCCTGTACTGCGCTAATGGACAGATTGAATAGCAGAAAGCTGAAACCAATATAATTGATCCATTTAATCACGGATATAGTCCCCTTGCCAATTGCGAGAAGTTCCGTGGAGATCTGTGATCAGTAAATCCAGAACCAGGAAAATCAGAGCTAACCAGGCAAACCAGTGGTATTGTTCTTTAAAATTAGTGAACTCATGGCGACTGAATTCTTTCTGGTCCATTCCTAGAATATCATTGTAGATCTCGTCCAGGCTGGCTGTAGCAGTATTAAGATGCACAAAGCGTCCACCGGTTTCCATGCTGATGGCTTGGAGGGTCTCCGTATAAAGACGGGTTGTGACCACTTCCCCAGTACTGGTTTTTCGATAACCTTTCAACTTTCCCCGATCATCGTATAGTGGGATGGGTGTGCCTGAGAATGACCCGACACCAGCTGTATGAATGATCACATTCTCAGATTTTGCCCGATTTAAGACCTGATCCAGATTGCCTTCATGGTCTTCACCATCAGAGATAACAATCATGGCTCGATGCTGGAGATCTTCTTTGTCAAAAGCGCTCAAACCCGCTTCCAGAGCATTTTCAAATGAGGTGCCCTGGACCCCGATGAGCGTTTCATCTGAAATATCCAAGAACATTTCAAAGGCTGAGTAATCCAGGGTCAGGGGTGTTTGCAGATGGGCCTGTCCGGCAAAAACCACCAAAGCAATCCGATCGCCTCGAAGTTCCATAAGCAATTTCCGTAATTCAAAACGGGCTTTCTCTAAGCGGTCCGGTTTGATATCCTGAGCTCTCATAGAATTGGAAACATCCAGCAGAATGACAATATCAACGCCCTCGCGGTGAATCTCAGTCAGTTCATCTGAGAACTTGGGTCCCCAGACAGCGAATAGGATCAAAAAGATGGCCAGAAACCGAAAGATATCCTTAATCCGTCTCTTTTTCTTGCTCACACTATGGGATAGTTGCTTAATAAGTTCAGGATCACCGGCACTTCTAATAACTCGTTTGCGAACAGCTCCAGCCCACATCCCGATCAAAAGCAAAAGAGGGATAGTGAACCATAATATCCACTGGATCAGTTCTGGAAATGTTTCAAAGCGAATCATCAGGGAAACCGTCTGAAAATACTGCGTTCCAGGACATATTCAAAAACCAGGAGAGCCAGGGCGAGCAAAAGTGGGTAATAAAAAAGTTCAGCATGCTGGACGTATTCACGGACATTGTACTCTGTGGTTTCCATCTCTGATATTTCCTGGTAGACCGCTGCCAGGCTCTGTTCGTCTGTGGCTCGGAAATATTTCCCACCAGTAATATCGGCAATCCGGGTCAAAGTTTCCTCGTCTACATCTACCTTGACTTGAACTTTTCGAACACCGATAACGGTTTGGACCGGCATAGCGGCTGTACCCCGTTTACCAGCACCAATGGTGTAGATTCGAATTCCAAATTGTTTAGCCAGTTCAGACGTTGTGATAGGATCTAATTCCCCTGCATTATTACGCCCATCCGACAATAGAACGATGACTTTGCTCTTTGCGTCAGAATCACGCAACCGGTTAATTGTACCTGCCAGAGCCATACCAATGGCAGTACCGTCAAATTTTTCGTTTACGATCTCAATGCCGGCAATGAATTCGTTCAGGCGATTCAGGTCAGTGGTGAGTGGACACTGTACAAAACTTTCACGGGCAAAAACATTCAGACCGATTCGGTCATTCTTGCGTTGGGTCACAAAGGTTTGGGCTACCTTTTTTACTGCTTCCAATCGATTGGGCTTAAAGTCCATGGCTTTCATTGAACCAGAAATATCAATTGCCAGCATGATATCGATTCCTTCGGCATTCATTTCCTGAAGCGCATTTCTTTCCTGAGGTCGCATAAGGGCTACGATAATCGCACCTATGGCCATCAACCGGATAGCAAATAGAACATGCTTACGCCACATCCCGGTGTTACGGGAAATGCCTTCAAATAGCTGAAACGATGAAAAGCGTAAGGTTCCAAACCGTTGTCTAGTCCAGAATACATATACCAGAATAAGAACAGGCAGTAGCAGAAATAACCAGACTAATCCAAAATATTGAAATGCTATTGTCACACTAACTCGCCCATATTAATTACCAAATCACTTTTCCTTACTGCCAAATTAACTGTTATAGTCATCAAAAGCTGCTTTGTTTCGGGGGATAATGATTATATGGAATATTTTCAGAACAGTTCGAACCTGTTTCCAGAAATTCTACGCAATAGTCAACTACTGGCCAAGCCGATTGTCTAATTTATACGACTCTACCAATTTAACTATAAGGTGATCTTGTTCTGGAGTTTGCCACAGTCTGATTTGACTGACCTAACGCTAATTCTTCCTATAATTCTCTTTCTAATAATTCGATACTATGAAAGCATACCCTACATACGATCGCATAACATGTATATACTGACTGTAAAATAACGGTAAATATAGTGTCGATTCAGCCATGTATTGTCGCAACCAAACCCTGCCTACCGTAGCGTGGCGCAGTTAGGTCAGGTTCTTTTTGCACAGTACACGGTTGACACTACACGAATTGTATCAGTCCTGCTTTTCGGCTGGTTTTTCCTCAGTTTTGGGTTCAACCGGCGTTTTTCCTGCTTTTTCGATCTCATCAGTGATCCCACTTAAAGCACCCTTGAATTCCCGGATACCTTTACCCAGCCCCTTTGCCATTTCAGGCAAACGTTTGGCACCAAAAAAGATCAGCAGAAACATTATGATAATCAGCCATTCCCAACCACCTGGTAAACTCATGAATAACTCCCTTATAATTTAAATTTAATCTAGAATACTGAAAATTGATGATCCCGCAAAAAACCCCTCGTTCAGAGACGCAAAGTGTTGCTAAATAGAAATATAGCCGTGTTCGCATATGTTGCTATATTTATTAACGTTAGAGTGGCATTTATGCTCAATCATATACATTTTGCAAGGACGTTAAGATTGAATACACTTATCGTCAATCGGAGTTTTACACATTATTAGTTCTCTGGATTCATCAAAGCATTCTATTTTCTATTTTCAAATAGATCTATTACTAGACCCGGTAATATCTCAATAAGTAATACGCTACAGCCATACCGACCAAGCCCATAAAATTGACCCGCAATGTTAACCCAAAAGTAATTGAGAACATGCGCATATCGAGTACAAAAGGTTCCGCCAATCCGTATTTCGATGTATCAAAAGCCAGTACAAAAAAATCACGAATAACACTCTCAGGGAGCAGTGCTGCTGCGACATCCCCCAATACTGACCCGATAATGGCTCCACTAAAGATCATGAGGGCCATTATTTTAATATTTCGCCTACGCGGGTCCATTAATCTTGCTCAATGCTATCGTTTAGTTCGCGATGAGTTTTAGTCCACTTGAATAAACTTATGGTGATCAATACCAGGGCTATTGGAAAAAGGAGGAAACCTTTACTGATAAACACCAGTGCCATCATCAATAAGGCTGAAATAAAACTCCATTTTTCCTTGGCAGACCCTTTTAAGCTCATCTTGGGAGATTTTGCAAAAGGAATTTTCGATAACATTAGACTGGAAATAATCATGACAAACGGAAGCACTATTCGCCCATCACCGGCGGGATGTTTCGGAGTCCAAATCAGCATGGGATATTCGTAGACTTGGTTAAAGAAAAGCCAGATACCAACTACGGTAAGAGCCATAAGTGGAGTAGGTATTCCAGTAAATTGATTCTTCTGATCATCGTTAGCTTCGAGATTGAATTTAGCCAAGCGGATAGAGCCTAACATGAGCGGCATAAAAGCGTAGAAGCCACCGACCAATTGTCCCAGAGGTTCAGCCCAAACCATGTAGACAAATACCGAAGGGGCCAGGCAGAAAGTAATGATATCTGCCAGAGAATCGAATTGGATTCCAAAATCTGAAGTACTATCAAGAGCCCGGGCAATCTTCCCATCAAAGCCGTCAAATATTCCACCAAAAATAATGAACCAGGCGGCCCAGAAATAATCGCCATTCATTGAAGATATAATGGACATAAAGCCCAGAAACATATTGAAGATTGTCAGTGAATTAGGGATAAACCGTCGACGCGGATTTTGCTTGAGGGGTATACGCTCACGGGTTGGTTTTTTAGGCATGATTAGTCCATTTTTGCCAAGACGGTAAGACCACCCCGTACTGGTTCTTTAAGTTCAACCAAAACTTCAGCCGTCCTTGGGATAGTGACATCCATACGACTACCGAACTTGATCATCCCATAGCGCTCACCTTGAATAACCTGATCCTCTTCCCTTAAATAGTTAATGATCCTACGGGCAAGTGCACCAGCAATTTGGGCAAACTTGATTTTCATGAGGTCATTCTCCATGGTCACCATACTCTGTTCATTCACTTCAGAAGCGTCCTCGGCATACGCGGCCTTAAAAGCACCGTACTTGTAGTTAACCGAAGTAATTTTACCACTAATGGGTACGCGGTTAATGTGGACATTCAGGGGCGATAGGAACATGGTGATCTTTTGGGCTTCACCTACGTAGTCATCATCAACATCCTTGATCTCAACGATAACACCATCACCAGGGCTGAGGACATGATTGGGATTTTGCTTAACTTCACGTTCCGGATCACGAAAAAAGTAAAGAGTAAAGAGTAATAACAGACCACTGACCATGGAAGGAATCTTCCAGTACAATGATCCGCCGCTAAAAAATGATATTAGCGTAAGTATAATGGTAATTCCCAGTATGATCGCAATATTTGAGTAGCCTTCTCGAGCCATGATATTCTATTAGATTCCTTTCTCTAAAAGCATGCAAAGATAAACGAAGGGATCGCAGATTGAAACACGCTTTTGTGGTTTAGCAGGATGAATATTTGGAAAGATATCATACCATTTTCATATCTGTCCAAATAAACATTTTATAGCCACAGATATTCACAGATATTCACAGATGTTTTTTGGGGAACAGCTATGACTTTTGAAGAACCTTGCTATACAACGAATTGTGACATTCACAAAATGCAAACATGTATGGTATTACGCGACGATTCAGGGGAATTTACTAGTTTTCAGTACCATCTTTAGTTTCACCCAGGATGATGGACAGGTTTTTACGTTCCCCCTGTCTGATAAGATTGAGAATTAGCTCATCACCACTCTTTAAATTTTGACCAATAAAGTAGGTGAAAATATCATACGTATTTTGAATTGCTTCGCCGCCAAGTCCTACAATGAGATCACCAACTTCGACTCCTCCGCGTTCTGCTGGAGAACCAACTATTATATTAGCAGCCAGGACCCCCGTAGAAATACTAAGATCAAACAGATGGGCAATCCGGGCATCATTATTGTGATAGACAATGCCAGTAGAGAAATTTCGATCAACAAAGCCCTTCTTGCGCAACTCGTCAATTATTTCCATAGCCCGGTTAATGGGCAGCGCAAACCCGATTCCGATTGAACCACTGTTATTTTCGCCAGAGAAAATAAAAGTATTTATCCCGATTACCTGGCCCAGTGAGTTGACCAGTGGTCCCCCACTATTCCCCGAATTGATGGAAGCATCAGTCTGGATCATATCCTGATAGACCCGACCGGATTGCTGAAATCCGAAATCCATGTGCAGACTACTGACAATTCCAGCAGTAGCGATGGGCATCCTGCTCTCACTAAATAATCCAAATGGATTTCCCATGGCGATGATCCATTCTCCCATGATGATATCATCCGAATTTCCTAATTGGGCTGCGTGACATTTGCCGGGATCTGTAATTTTGATTAGGGCTAGATCAGTTTTTTCATCTATCCCTATGAGATTGGCTGCATGTTGAGTACCATTTGCCAACGTAACCGTTATATCTACAGCATTTTCCACAACATGGGCATTGGTTATGATAAAACCCTGCTCATCATAAATAAATCCGGAACCGATGGATGAGACCTTTTCCTGAAACCAACGGGGTGTCCCTGGCAGCATAAATCGCCAGAAGGGGTCTGACATAACGGGCGATTGGGAATAACGAATTTGGGTTACAGATATACCCACCACTGCTGGTGATACATCAGCAATCCCACGAGTGATGGCTGTTTGACGAGAGTCCACCAGCGAGATACGTTCAGAATTGAGTTCGGAGGCATTTCGAATTGGTTCTTGAGCCATGGGAGTCTCACGAATTCCCCCAGAAGTTGCTGATTCTGATAAGCGCCAATTACGAATTTCTCTCAGGGATAAAGTCAGCATTCCCAGGAATAGGGCCAATGCAAAAATAAGTGTAGTGATTTTTTTCATTGCTATAGTGCTCGGTTATCCATGGGACCAGATATTAACCTTGGGGAGCCGCTGAGGCAAGTGGCTGCTGCCCCTGGAACCAGTCGGGTTGCATTTCATCAGAATAGCTAACCTTCATGAGAACCAATCCATTAGCAGGCGCTGATACGGTAACCGCCTGTGAATCAGGATGTTCAAGTAGTTTAGTAAAATATTCAATATCCCACTTACCCCGGGCTACTTCTATTATGTTGCCTACCAGCATACGGACCATATGATGCAAAAAACGATTGGCACTAATGGAGAAACTCAGGGTTCCATCAGGCGCCACCAGCCAACTGGCTGAGCTTATGTTACAGATCATATTCTCGGTCTCAGTTCCGGCATAGCAGAAGCTCGAGAAATCATGGATACCCAGAACCAGTTTTGTGACCTGATGCAACTGCTCAATATCAAGGGGATAGTACACGTACCACTGGGTGGCACGCAGTAATACATTGCGCTCCAAATTGATCTCATAGCGATACGCACGCTGGATAGCGTTATAGCGACTATGAAAATCATCATCAACCTGCTGAGAAGCAATTATTCTAATATCCTTGGGTAAATGTCGATTAAGCGCCATCCAGATATTTCGGGCAGGAATAGGAGTAGCTTCAATATCAAAGTGGGCCACTTGACCCAGGGCATGTACGCCACTATCCGTACGACCTGATCCATATAAACCGCTGGGAGCATCAAATATTTTATGTAAGGCAACCTCCAGGACCCCCTGAACTGTCTGAGGATCGGTCTGAATCTGCCAACCAAAATAATTACTGCCATCATATTGGATCAACAAAGCTATTCTCATAGATCATATTCCTGATTTGCTGAACCAGCTACCAAACCCAGCCATACAGAAAGACCCGCCCATAAATAAAGGATACGCATATCCAGAAGTGAGCATAGTAAGCCCATGCATAACCAGATTATTGCGGGTTTGATGAAATGACGATCCGAGGAGATTGTTGACCGGCCTGGAAGACCTCTCAAAGCCAGCATATCACCGGTACTGACTGCTCGTTGGATAGTATGGGCAATCATGGCTTTGAAGACGCCTTGCCAGTAATTTAATTTTTGGATCAGGGTTCTCCTGGGCAGGTGTGTGACGAAGTAGTTTTGAAAATGGGAAAAGCGGTTCCATTCCCGTTGCAGTGAAGGCAAAAATCTAAGAGCAAGCATAATCAGTACTTGTAATTTATCGATCCTGATACCAAGCCACTTTAAGGGCGATAACAAACTTGTCAGATGGGCTATCATAGCAGGATTAGTCAGCTTTGACTGAAATGTAGAGACAATCACCAGGGGCCAGGCAAATCTTTCTACGGCAAAAAGCAGGTACTGCCAATCACTCCAGAAAAAGCCCTCTTCCAGCGACTTTAAAAATATGGCTCTCATATAAGGTGAAAATAGTATTTGCAGGACGGCTAAAAATGCTACCAGACCAAGAATAAAGACCAGGGTTTTAATGGGTGCCGGAGCTGCAACCCATAGGATGATGAGCGTAATTATACTTACTGCCAGATGCCAAGCTGGAATGGTAACCATCCAAAGTGAGACAAAAATCAGAAGTGTGGAAAAAAAACCGATCCACAATAGCCAGGGATCAATGTCCCGGGTAGATAATTGTTTATTTATTGGGGAGTTATTCACGAGAATCTAAAGTCAATTGCATAGCCTGGTTTGTTCTAGTATGACAATCTCGCAAAAAGTTCCTCTCGCAGAGAACGCAGAGACGCAAAGTGGATATAATTAAGAATATAGCCCAACTCGCATAAATGGCATATATATAGATGCTAGGATGATATTCATGTTCTGTCATATACTTTTTGCTAAGCCGTCAAGTGTTACTCTGACATCAGAAAGTCAGGCTCAGGCGCATGCCAGTACTGCCATCGCCAATTTCAGGCATTACCTGTAGTGAAGCTTTGCTACGCTTCAGATAAAGTGCATCCATGGTGCTAACCAGGTGATTTAATGCGATTGCACCAAATGAATAGGTCAACCGTTGGCGCCAGAGATAACGCTGGGTTTTGATGTCAAAATATTCCCCTCGTTTATCAGTAGAATCCCAATTCCAGTCTTCCCCATTCTCAGCTGAGTAGACTCTATCCCACTGCCGATTGCGTAGCATTTGCTCATTATATTCATCCATGCTGTCATACTTGGAAACCCGATCCAGGAAAACATCTGATTTGAGCTGAGGATCGGTAATATGACCATATTCAGTTGCAAAATAAAATAGATCATTTTCATGACTAGTAGCTGAGGTGTAGGCCACACTGGCAAAAACCCACAAAGCTGCTTCAACTCCATTAAATACATAACCTCGCGTTGTGGAACCATAACTATGCTCACCCCAGCCAGGTAGCAACGTGCTTTTTAACACACCTGGTTTTGAAAAAAGGGCAGGTTCTCCAATGACTGGCAAGGCCAGAATAATGGTAATCAATAAAGTTTTCAGTGATGTTAATAACAAGTTTCAGGTCCTTATAAAAAATAATACTGCCACTAGTGAAAAAATGCTCAGGGTGGTGATCATGACTGTCAGAACGGGTGGCTCTCTATCCAGATAGTTGCCTGAGATGGGCTCCGGGAAGGTCTCATTAAGTAAATCTTTCACATTCGCTTTAGAAAGCCTATCAGAGATTTTACTCTGCCAAAAGTACTCAACCTCCTCAGCAGTAAACCGCGCACCGAGGTCTAACTGTCTTACATAAGCAGTGTTCCGGGATGTTTCAGACTTCGATTGATTTATTGAAAGAGTGCAATGTGCTAGTGTCACCACTATATCACGCTTCAGCGAATCAGCTACGGATTGATTTACTCCTGCTAGGCCAACACTGATACGATTTAAATAGGTATTCAATTGAGAGTCACCTTGAAACAAAAGCACATACTGGTCTTCCTGGTAGGAGGCTGAATCACTTACAGCATGATACAAATCCTTGATAAGCTCTCTGGTTAGGTCATGGTGAGTAGATTGGGCTTGGAGCTGCACTACAAAACCCAAAACGAGGAAAGTTCTGATCACTCTGTAGAAAACAGAACCAAGAATTTGTGCAGATGATACATTCAGATACATGCTACAAGTATTTAGTCTAAAGAACTTTGATGATCCCGCAAAAAGTCCCTCTCGCAGACGCAGAGGCGCAGAGTGTTGATAATTAAGAGCATAGCCAGTGTTCGCGTCCATGACGGTATTTATTGATTTTAGGGTGATATTCCGATTCTATCATATTCTTTTTGCGGGGCGTCAACGTTGTAATTCTCAGATCTGCTTTTGCTTGGAGAACATCACCATGAGTAGCCAAAAAGCGGATAAAAGCAGGATAGACAGAGCGAAAACATTGCCATGGCGAGTGTAATAAGTACGCTCCAATCCCAGCGGGGCATCGTAAACGAGCTCACCTTTCTGACCCAGTGGAATAGAAGCTGCTATTCGACCGGAAGGTAAAATCATGGCACTGATTCCAGTTTGGGCCGATCTGGCGATACTAACCCGGTGCTCAATGGCCCGTAAACGGCCAGCGGCAAGATGCTGATACGGACCCGGAGAATTGCCCAACCAGGCATCATTGGTGATGATAGACATGAGGTCTGCATCATTGGTCATAAATTCTCTGAAAATATAGGGATCTGCTGATTCATAACAGATCAAGGTTCCCAGATCAGTAACCTCATCTCGACTACCCATGGGATAGACCACGGCTTCTCTGCCAGACTCGAAATTAGCTTGTCCGAAATTAAGACTTTTCAAACCAGGAAAGGTCTCAACCAAGGGGATGCGTTCAGCGAAAGGAACCAGTCCTTGCTTGCTATAGATGGTAACCGGCATACCTGGTGAGTAGAAAAAGGCTGAATTATAAAATTGATATTCACCCCCTTTTTCTACATGATGCAGCGCACCGGTGAGGACTGAAACGGCATTGGTTTCTACAAATTTGCGGATCTTACGATCAAACTGAGGATAATAATGGAGGTGAGCTGGTACAGCACTTTCCGGCCAAACCACAATTTTTGCACTATCTGCGATTGCTTTCCTTGACTGTTCCAGAATAGCTGCTACGTGCTTGCTCTTCTTAGCCCGTACCCATTTTTGGTGCGGATCAAGGTTGGTCTGAATAATGCCGACTGTGATGGTTGAAGTATTGCTCTCACCAATCACCTTCATCCGTACGGCCCCAAAGATAAATGAACCCACAATTAGGAATCCCAGAATACCCCAGACCAATTGTTGGGTTCTGACCGTGATTTTTCCAAACTCTAATTGGAACAATAAGGTATTGATCAGAACCACCCAGAAACTGACTGCATAAATGCCGCCATATTCAGCCACTTGCTGCAAGGGTAGCGCAAAATTCTGAGTCATAGCCAACGAGAGCCAAGGAAAAGCCAGGGTATAGCCATGGTAACTATACATAAATTCAATGGATACCCAAAATATGGGTGCCAGCCAGAGCCCTTTGGTGCCAAGATTGCGACCAGTTCGGGAGATAATCAGACCAAAAAGACCAAACCAGAGTGATAAATAGACCACAGTGCCCATCATGGAGGCTGAGGCTATCAGAAAAGAAGTTCCTGAATTGTTGGCAATCCAGTTCAAACTGGTGAGAGTGAAAATAAAACCGGTAATGAAGCCCAATTTAAATCCATGCTCCCAATTGTCCTGTTGCAGGGCGACCCACAGAGGCAACCAGGCCACCCAGGCCACAAAAAACATATCGAAAGGTGGAAAACTGAGTGTAAACAGAATTCCAGAAAGGATCGCTAATGTTTCTGAGGTAAATCTTTTTGTCATATCATCCCTGTTTAGTATCCTTGAGTTTCCTTAAGGTATTGCTTCAAGATGATGGCCGCAGCAATCCGATCCACTGCGCCCTTGTCCTGACCGATCTTCTTACCCATTTGATGCAGGGATTCTTCTGCTTCAACAGAACTGTAACTCTCATCAATGGTATAGACAGGTTGATCTACTTTGGCCTTGAGGGCTTCGATGAAAACTTCAACCCGTTTGGCCTGTTCGCTCTTCTCAGCTCCAGGCCTCAGTGGCAATCCCACTACCAACTCTGTCACCTGCTGTTCATCGATGACGGTGCAAATCTGTTGAATCGCATCATCATTGTCCTTGATCAGCAGGGTTTCATAGGGACTGGCGATAATCCGAAGGGGATCTGACAATGCCAGACCCACCCGGCGACCTCCAGGATCAATAGCAAGAATCCGTCCCAACATGTTTAAGCGCTTACTTAAGGGGCTGTTTCAGAACTTCTTTAAGTAATTTCCCAGGTTTGAAGTGGGTTTTTCTACGAGCCGGAACATAGATCTCTTCATTTGTACGAGGATTTCTAGCGCGTGGTTTTGCTTTGGTGGGTTTTACTTCAAACACGCCAAAATTCCGAACTTCGATACGAATAGAAGCTTCATCACCGCTCATCATTTCACGGAGGACGGTGAAAACACCATCAACGATTTCCTCAGTCTGAAATATTTTCTGACCAAGCTTTTCGGCTGTTTTCTTGGCAACATCTTTTTTTGTGTACGTAACTGACATGGGTTGTCCTTTCTTAATCTATGGCTTTACTCACGTTCGACGCTGATAACGCCGCTGGAAGCCAGTAGTTTTGATTTTAATCGTTCTAATTGTTTGACGCCCTCTATCTCAATAATGACCAAACCGGTGACAACATCACCATCGACCTTCATAGAAAGAGTATCAATATTTATATCATATGCAGATATTATTTCAGTAACATCTCGAACCAGATGTTTGCGTTCCTGAGCTAGGACCTTAAGTCTGACCAGAAATTTTTGAGCTCGGGCAGCTGCCCAATCCACATCAATAATCCGTTCTTTTTCCAGATTAGTACCCATGGTTTCACATGATTTCTGGTGAACGGTAATTCCGCGACCCCTGGTGATGAAGCCAATTATGGGATCACCTGGAATGGGGTTGCAGCATTTTCCAAAGCTGATCATCATATTGTCAATACCATGGATTGAAACCCCTCTGGTATTGCGTCGGGCACGGTTCAGAAATGATTCTGCAAACTGAGCTTCAGTACGCTCCTGACGAGGTGCTATATATTCTTCTGGAAAGAATTTTGATAGAATGGAAGAAATTGTACGATGGCCAGAACCCACCGAGGCGACCATTTTATCCTCGGACTCAAATTTTAAAACTATATGCGGATCTTTGAGATGTTTCCATTCTTTAGCCTTGCGTATTTTCCGCAATTCTTTTTCAAGGATCTCTTTGCCCAGGCGAACACTCTGCTCGAATTCTTGCCCTTTAATCCATTTACGAATATTTGATTTGGCCTTGGATGTTTTGACAAACTTTAACCAGGATGAGTTAGGCTTTTGAGAATCACTGGTAATGATCTCAACCTTATCACCACTTTCCAATTCGCTATTTAATGGTTTGATACGGCTATTTACTTTTGCGCCAATACAGTGCAAACCGACCTGAGAGTGCACATCAAAAGCAAAATCAAGGGGGGTTGCTCCCAGTGGCAATATCCGGACTTCCCCTTTTGGGGTATATACAAATATCTCATCTTTATATAAATCGATCTTAAGCATATCCATAAACTGATGAGAAGTCGTTCGATCTTCGGTCTGAAGAATGTCCACAAGATTACGCAACCAGGTTACTTGCTGATCAATATCATCCTGGCTGGTTTTGGAATTGCGCTCTTTGTATTGCCAATGAGCGGCCACGCCTTCTTCAGCTGTTTGATCCATAGCCTGGGTCCGCAATTGAACTTCAACAGGCAAGCCATCTGGTCCTATTACAGTAGTCTGAATACTCTGATAGCCATTAGCTTTGGGCTGGGCGATAAAATCTTTAAAGCGTTCCTGGATAGGCTTATAGAATGAATGAATCAGTCCCAGGACGCTGTAACATTCTTCCACTTTGTCTACAACAATCCGCACGGCATAAATATCAAAAACATCCTCGAAAGGGCGATTTTGATCCTGCATTTTTCTAAAAATGGAGTAATGGGTTTTAAACCGACTCTTATAACTGGCTTCAATCCCAGCTTGTTCTGCACGTTCTTTCACCGGCGCCAAAAATCTGTGCACATATTTCTCAAAAAAGGCCTGACGCTTAGGTATAAGCTTCTCTAACTCTTTGGATGCCTTGGGCTCCAGGACTTTAAAGATAAGATCTTCCATCTCAGATTTGATACGATACATACCCAATCGGTGAGCTAAGGGTGCGTATATATCACGAGTTTCCCTGGCAATTCTACGTTGTTTCACTGCGGTTAAATGTTTCAGGGTGCGCATATTGTGAAGACGATCAGCAAATTTAATGATAATAACCCGGATATCATCAGCCACTGATAGCAGCATTTTACGAAAATTAACAGCTTGTTTATCCTCTTCACTGCGGAATTTCATGTCGGACAATTTCGTCACGCCATCCACCAGAAGGGCCAATTCCTCTGTAAACTCTTGTTCTACGTCCTTGAAAGTATAACCTGTGTCTTCTACCACATCATGGAGCAAGGCAGCGGATATTGTCACAGGGTCCAGCTTCATTTCGGCCAGGATTGAAGCGACTTCTACACAGTGGATAAAGTAGGGTTCACCGGATTTCCGTAACTGGCCTTGATGAGCTTTTTTTGCAAATGAATAAGCTTTCCAGATGAATTCTTCTTCGCTGGGTCCAATAGAGTTTGACCCGCCCATAAGATTCACTAGCGTAGTGAAATCAGCGGGGTATTTACCCTCCTCAGTGTTGAGAAAACGATTTAGAAGTGCAGCAACCATTAGAAGGGGTCCGAACCTCCTCCACCTGGTGCTGCAGGTGGTGTATAGCCAGCCAGATTTTCGAATGATGCGAATTTATCGATAAAACTAAGTCTGATAGTCCCGGTTGGTCCATTACGTTGTTTGGCAATGATCAATTCGGCAACACCCTCCTGGGTATTTCCATCATCATCCAGAACTCCGTATTTTTCGGGACGGTAAATAAACATAACCACATCAGCATCCTGTTCAATGGAACCGGATTCACGTAGATCAGACAGAATAGGACGTTTATCGCCTCCTCTGGTCTCTACTGCACGAGAGAGCTGTGACAGAGAGATGATGGGCAGATCCAATTCTTTAGCCAGCATTTTAAAAGAGCGGGAAATTTGACTGATTTCCTGTTGGCGCGATTCCACACGACCTGTTCCTTGCAAGAGCTGCATGTAGTCAACAATTATGAGATCAATATCTTTATCGGCCTTTAAGCGGCGGGCCTTGGCCCTTAATTCTGTAATATTCAGGGAGGCGGAGTCATCCAGATAGATCTCTGCTTCGGCCAGATTGCCGGCAGCAGTACTTAGACGGGGCCACAGGTTGGAAGGTAAACGACCAGATCGAACCAGGTGTGCATCTACCTTGGCTTCGCTGCACAGCAAACGCATGGCGAGCTGATAATTTGACATCTCAAGTGAAAATATGGCAACCTTGTGTCCATATTTAACCGCTGCATTACGTGCAACAGACAGCGCTAAAGCGGTTTTTCCCATGGATGGACGAGCTGCTACAATAATTAGATCGGATTTTTGAAAACCAGAGGTGATCTCATCCAATTTATCAAAGCCAGTAGCAACCCCGCGGATACCGCCAGGATTATCATGAAATTTGTCTGCTTGAGCAAAAGCTTCATCCAGAGCCGTGCGGATGGGTACAAAATCACCGATTCTAAACCGTTTTTCAGAAAGTTCGAAAATTTTACTCTCGGCTTTTTCCAGTAGCACATCCACCCGTTCCCGGGTTTCGTATGCTTCAGTTGTCAATTCACCTGAAAGCTGGATCAGCGCCCGGAGTGCTGCACTTTCCATAACCAGCTTGGCGTAATATTCTGCATTGGCAGTTGAGGGAATTTTTTCGGTTAATTCTGTTATATAATAGGTGCCGCCGGCTGTTTGCAGATCACCACTGCGTTTTAGCTCATCCACCACAGTGATCTGATCAACTGGCTCGCCACGTGCATCCAGATTGAGCACCGCGTTATATATCTTTTGATGGGCTGGACGATAAAAACTCTGCGGTTCGAGATATTTCATGGCTGCTGACAGGGCCATATGATCCAACATCATGGAACCAATGACACTCTGTTCAGCCTCCTCATTATGGGGAGGTATTCTTAAGTTTTGGCTGGTTTCAGGCATACCTATCCCCTCTTATTCCCTCGATACATATCCCGAATCTTCTGAAAATCTTCCCAGGCTGGTCGCTTCCAATTAGGATTTCTCAATAAAGCTGCCGGATGATAGGTCACTACCAAATCTGTTCCATGATAGTTAAATACCTGCCCTCGCATGGCGGTAAGGGAATCTTTTTTCCGTAACAGAGTCATGGCCGAGATTCTACCCAAAGCCACTAGCAGTTTTGGTTTAATCAGTTCGATTTGCTTGATCAGGTAGGGTTCGCAGGCCTCGATTTCATCCTTTTTGGGGTCACGATTATTGGGAGGTCGGCATTTAAGAACATTAGCAATAAACACATCATCACGGCTAAGATCGATGGCTTTCAGGATATCGTCCAACAATTTCCCGGCCCGCCCTACAAAGGGTACGCCTTCCATATCTTCACGTTCTCCCGGAGCTTCGCCCACAAACATTAGATCAGCATTAGGGTTGCCGGCACCAAACACAAAACTATTCCGACTGGCTCCCAGGGGGCAACTCATACAGTTTTTGATGGCATCATTAAAAACGCTTAAATCGTTTATTTCTGAGTTCACTGGCTGGGGCTCCGATTCAATGTGCTGGCTGTCTTCTGGCTGGTATAAGGGCCCGCCGAAGATCTCCAATTCTTCCTTGATGAAAGTTTTGATCTGATCGTGTTTATCACTCACTGTGGTTAACATCACATTTTGTAACATCTAAATTGATGGAACAAAGGCTGTGAAATATATTTATCCCTATTCGCCGTCAGTAGAATCTTTGCCATCATCAAACATGGCCTGCTTTTCCCATTTTAGATCACCAGCTAAAAACTCATCCAAACCCATGGTGGTTGGCTTCACAGTCTTGTCATAAGCTTCCCGATCAATCTCAGTATCAACTTCATAGGTAGCAGGTGTTTCTTCTTCTCCGCCGATCTCGTCAAGATTTTCTTCTTCGCGGCGACGTTCTTCTTCAATGATGTAACGATCGCCGATGATCTGCCGAGCTCGTCGTGAGATCACGGTCACAGCCTCAAAGATATCCTCGGTTTTTTCTTCGATCTTTCTGAAAGGTATTGTTTTTAAACCCATTTATTGACTCCTTTATTGATGATAAACATCTTTTTCTAATATTTTTTTGAATCTGTTAATTGCTTCATTAAGATCAGAGTTAACAATCTGGTAATCAAATTGTTGTCCCAATTCCATTTCTTCCGGCATGCGTTCCATGCGGATTTTGATCTGGTCCGGGTTATCAGTGCCCCGGTTGATCAATCGCTGTTCTACTGCTTCCAGAGACGGAGGTTCAATAAAAATTGAAACGCTGCTCTCTGGATAGGCTTTTTTTACATTGATACCACCTTTGATATCAAGATCTAACAGTAGATGCTGACCCGTTTCCAGAGCATTATCGATATATGATCGTAATGTTCCGTAGAGGTGTCCATTTTTTGAGTAGACTTCCTGCCACTCAACTAATTCCCCTTGCTCGATCCGTTTATGAAACTCTGCCTTGCTTATAAAGTAGTAATGCTCTCCTTCAATCTCATATTTTCGCCGAGGGCGGGTAGTGACAGAAACCGAGAAGTGGATATCGGGAAATCTTTCCATAACGGCATTCTCAATAGTTCCTTTTCCCGATCCTGAAGGTCCAGCAACGATAATTAATTTTCCATTATTGCGCATCATTGAACGTTTTGAACCTGTTCTCTAATACGTTCGATCTCGTTCTTCAATTCCACAACTGCATGTCCAATGGGGGTTGAATTCGCCTTACTACCAATGGTATTGGCTTCACGATTCATTTCCTGCAACAAAAAATTGAGTCGTTTGCCAGCATCAGCATTGTCACGCATCAATTCACGGAAATGTTGTACATGGGCATCCAGGCGGGTCAATTCTTCGGCAATATCAAGTTTATCACTCCAGAGTACGACTTCTTGTTCGATCCGCTTCTGATCAATCTGAGAATCTGCATCAAGACCTGCATCGGCAATCTTCATGTGCATTTTGGCCATGATTTGCTCAATACGTCCATGATCAGCAGCTTGAATTCTACTTGTAATTTCTACAATATTAGTCAACTGGTCCGAGATGGCCTCTTCCAGAAGGGCACCTTCTCTCAAACGCATGGCCTGGAGTTGACCGACGGCCTCCTGCATAATGCTCAGAACTTCAGAGTTAAAATATTCCTGGTCAGTGGTATCATTTACAAAAGTGATCACATCTGGAAATTTCAATAATTCTGATAGGAGTAACGTCCCGGATGACTCACCCAGTAATTGAGCACTTTTGTTGGCGATTTGTTGATAGTGAAGCAGTAGCTCTTCATTTAAGTGAGGTTTGCCAATAGTGGATTGATCAGTACCCATATTCATGGTTACAGTAACCCGACCGCGACCCAAAATGGATTGGAGGTGAGTCCTGGTCTTATCTTCAACTTCTTCATAGCCACGGGGCAAGCGCATGACGAATTCCAGGAAACGACTATTAACCGTCCTGATTTCGATCACCACACCAACGCCACCAATTTTTTTTTCAGCCCGGCCATAGCCGGTCATACTTATAAGCATAGGTCCTCTCGAAAAACCAGCGTTTCATATTCACTTCCTCTCAACCTCAACCTTAATACATTGAAATGCTGAGACAAAGCCGCATAGTATAATTTTCGGGCCTACTTATGTCAAAAGATATATTGAAGTTAGGCAAGATATTTTTACACCAACCTGTTTTTGCTGGAGAACGTGTGCCAATCAGATTTTAAGACATATTTAACGAAGATAGAGTTTGATTGATTTCGTAGACAGTTATTTTAATTCAACAGATCGAAGAACAATTCTTTTTGAATTGAAATTGGCAGTCACTCCTGAACTGACTAGCGTAAACATCTGCATAAAGTCTGTGTGCCCTGCCTGTACTTCTGAATTCACAAAGGTTGCCCAACCTGGTACATATTCAAGCGGAATATTTAAACCGATTGAGGTGATCAGCCGCCGATTGTCCAGGTGCAGAAAGCCATCTTTGCGAGTGGCATCTACTGGGACCCATCCTTTAACGGGCAGATAGATTTCTGACCAGACATGGCTACCGGTATTCCCGGGATAAAAATTAAAACCAGATTGCTGACGGGCGGGGATTCCCGCAATCCGAGCCATAGTAATGAATAGGGCTGAATATTGCCCACAATCTCCTGCCAGGGTCTTAAATGCGTTTTGCACACCACGTTCTTCTGGTGGGTAGACATAGGTCATACTGGACCTGACCCAATCATAGAGAACTTGAGCCTGACTCACTGGATCAGCGATATTTTCAAGCAGGCCAAAGACTGTGTCGATAAGGGCTTGATCCTGTTCTAGAAAGGTCTCTGAGCGAGTGTATCTCTCGATGATCTCAGGAGGAAGATTAGACCAATTCTGTCTTTCGAGCTCAGAGTCAACCTGAGGGCGATAGTCGAACGTGATGTATTTAAAGGTGCGTGAAAGTGAAATGGATGATTTTTCGCTTAAAGTTTGAGACAGATCCCAATACAGAATACGGTTCCCAAATTCTGGATCTTTAAATAGGGCATCAGGCTCAGGTTCTATGATAGATCCAGATAGGATCTTTTGCGTGGGATGGCCAACAATATCAGCGCTCCAGATTCGAAGTGAGGGTAGTTCAGGGTCAGGAATGCCCTTTATTTGATTAGCACTCAAAAGGGAGTCGCCTGATAGAGGGATAATATCAGAAATATTTAATACAAGTT
>JAOZSM010000016.1:0-3455 GCA_029939675.1 Fidelibacterota bacterium | reverse complement strand
GCCTATTTCAACATCAATATCTTCCGGACTTCCCTGAAGTTGCCGCTTTGCATGACCACCAGGTATACTCCTGAGGTTATGGGTCGGCCTGTATCATCCAGACTATTCCATTCTACACGATGATTGCCGGCGGATATATTTCCGTCAATCAAATTGTGGACTAGCTGATTACGAAGGTTATAGATGCTAATATTAACATGATTTGTTTCAGGGAGACTAAAACCGATAGAGGTAACGGGATTAAAAGGGTTGGGGTAGTTTTGGTCAAGTGTATATGCATTGGGAACCACTGCTTCCCCGTCAATGCTGACCAGATCACCAATCTTGATAGCGAAGGTATCCAGAGATTCGGTCCAGCCCCAGGCATCAAAAGCAATTACATGCCAATCTAACCAGACTTCCCGTGGGTAAGCTTCAATGTTTAGCACTAGTTCGTTTCCCATAGGTGCAAAAGAAGTATCCCAGTTCACGCCTTCCCGTAAATATAGGCTGTAGGTAAGCGGGTCGTTCTCTACATCAACCGGTAACTCCCAGGAAAAAGTTGCTTCGGTCAGATCTACATCAACCATATAGGTCTCATCAGCTGGGGAGATCAACCCAAAATCACTGGGTGGATCATTTACAGCCGTAACTTCAATATGAACCCAGGCTGTATCAGTCGCAAATGCAGTAGATATGGAATACTGAAAAGAGTCTAAGCCAAAAAAGTTCTCCAAGGGGCTATAATGGTAGACATAGGGGTATGTGAATTCCAGAAACCCATTTGATACACCCTGAATAAGCTCCAGGTTAACTGCTACTGTATCATGGACGATATCATTGAGTACAGGATTGATGCCTGGTCCTGCTTCATCCTCAACCTGGGAAACATAATCATCAAATGCCTCCAAATAACTGATGGGATTTGTTCCAGTGAACAGATGAGGCTCCCCCACTGTCCCAACAGCTGCTCCACTTTCAAAACTCAAGTTCTGTTCCAGATCAACAACATTACCAACAGTGTTGTCCCAGGCTTTGAAATTTAGTTCAAGATTCTGGTCATTACTGTAAACCATGAGGAAATGCATATATAGTTCGCCAACCAGAATGGGTTCGGAAACCCCACGACATTCACCATCATAAAATACAGCCAGAGCATCTTCTGCAGATGCAGTTGCCTCGCCATTAAGTTCAACTATGGCTGTTACGGTCATGGTATGTTCATAGTCTGGGGGATTGATGACCCACTCCGCCGGGTATTGGGCTAATAGTGAGGTCAGCAGAAAGCCGAATATTGTAACTGTACGTATCATACCATGGTTTTCCTGTTCTTATTGCCGCGGTTCAATGCGGATTATTGCAAAGCACACGATCTATTGGTGGCTTGGCATTCCCCTCCCCCTGGGAGGGGTGGATCGCGAAGCGAGACGGGGTAGGCCTGTCCTCAAGCATGTGATTTAAATACAGCGGCTACATGCTTCGGCTTGACCACACGCCCCCTCCGCCTTACAGGCACCTCCCCCAGAGGGGGAGGGATTTGTTGCCATCATCCAAAACATTGCAAAGCAATTACTTCAACATCAACATTTTCCGCACTTCACGGAATGATCCGCTTTCCATAACCACCAGATAGATTCCGGATGAGATGGGATGTCCCACATCATCCAGACTATTCCAGATCACAAAACGGTATCCTGCAGATAGATCACTATCGACCAGAGTTCGGATCTCCTGTCCCAGCATATTGTATATCCTGATTCGCACATGTCCATCTTCCGGAATTCCAAAACCCATAGTTGTCCGGGGGTTGAAGGGATTTGGATAATTCTGTCCCAGACTAAATACATCAGGAATGTACCCTCTATCACCAATACCCAGGGGTGTCCTGAGGATCATCATGGGATTAGTTAAACTTCCAATAATAGCATCGGCCTGAAAGTCCAATTCACATCCGCTCTCATACAACAGGTCGCCCTCAGCCTGCCAAATCCGGAAAGTAATTGGTTCAGTAACATCACCGTAAACCTGCAGATACATCCGATAGGCTTCGATCTCTGGTACATAGACTGGTCGTCCAACACCACGACATTCATCTCCAACAAAAGCTCCAACTGCATCATCAGGATAGTTGATACCTAAAGTATCACTTTCGATCAATGCCGTAATTGTCATGTTAGATAGATATTTGTACTGATCTACAGTCCAGGGGCATTCAGCCAACAGCGGTTGTTCATCAACGTTTTCAAGAAGCATAGGATCAGCAGACCGACCATAACCTGAAGGATAGATCAGGGTATCAGCTTCAGCCAGATGAAGCATATAGCCAGTACCTGGTTCTAAATAATCCAGAGAACCATACCAGCCGTAGTTTGCATCATATTGAGCAAAGCCAATCTGACTTTTAATCTGATCATTTGGTAATGGCGTCAGATCTGCCAGAGCTTCTGGGAGCTCCATATTGACTTGTGGTGTGTAACCAATTCGGTTCCAGCCAGCACTCATTTCGAGCGGCGTGATATCAGGATCGATGACAAACCCAACAAACGGAAAGCTAGTCTCAAACAGCATATCAGCCTGATACATGTCTTCATTGGTAATGGCCAGAGTGGTCAATGGACCAACCCACCCTAATCCTGCTGAATACTCTGCATAAGCTGCTGTATCAGCCGCAATGATCCGGTCTCCTGGGGTCGCTTCAAGCAGGTCAAACACATCGTTAAAGTTCATCGTACCATATTGCAGGTTAAAGCTAAACCAGGTCCAGCCCTGGGATAAATCAACATGCTGAGCGATGGCTCCTGTTGCATTAAGTACAGAAGGCTCTGACAAACTTCCTCCAATTGTATTTGCAGCAAAAGGTATGGCCTGCTCGATCTCCCACAGTTCATCACAATCTGAGGCATCCCAGATTCTGAACTTAAGGGTCTCTCCCACTGGCTCATTACTATAAGCCGTCATAAATGTCCGGTAATAGTGAGTAGTTTCATAAATGGGCTGTCCCAGTGAATCCACACCCACAGAATCGATGGTTTCCAGATGCTCCATATCAGCCACACCGCGACACTCACCACCAACGAAGGCACCAAGACGATCATAAATATCGTCTGAGGCATCTCCCTGAACACTGAGTTCAGCCGTGATGGTCATAGTATGTTGATAGTCACTCGCCTCCACGATCCATTCAGGTGGACGACAAATAGCATGGATATTCAGATCCAAGGGCTCATCCCCCATGGGGGTTTCAGCAAAGATACGTGCTTGATACTCGCCCAGGTTTAGATAGGGATCCAAATACAAATACACTGTCATACTGCCACCAGAATTGATTTCACCATAGGCTGGCTCAATAACGACCCATTCTGGTAAAGGAAAAAGATTCCCAAACTCAAAATATGCAGGTGCCGCACCAATATTATTCAGTTCAATTGGTATAATCGTTTCCTCACCAAGATAAGCGATCTGCTCATGAGCTGGGA
>JAOZSM010000130.1 GCA_029939675.1 Fidelibacterota bacterium | reverse complement strand
GATAGTTTCGACATACAGACAGTCATGTCTTTAACTGCTGGTGCAGATGCGAATGCTGAGATTGTACGAATGGTACCAGGCTCAGACGATAAGGCCGTATTTGTATCATCAGCCATCGGTAGGTTGACAGTTATTGACTACACATCATCAAGCTTCGCATTTGGATCAACATTTGATCTGGATCCAGGATCAGCTACTGCAGAAATGACCTCAATTGATGTTTCTCCTGTTATTGATGGTGAAAACTATGTTGCTGTCTGTGTTGCTGAAACTGATTGTGCCAAAGGCAAGATCATGTTTGTCAAGCTTTCCGATGGTACAATTGTATCGGAAGTACAAGTTGGGTATAATCCTGATGGTACCGCTTTTACAAAAAATGGTACTCATCTGATCGTAGCCTGTGAAGATGATCGTGAAGATCGTCCCTGTAAACCAGAAGAGCGTTTGGGTGGAAGTGTTGCAATCATCGATTTGACCAATGGTATTGCCAATGCAACTCTAGCTCAGGATTATCTTGTTAATTGGGATGACGAATCTGAGCCAGAGCATTGTGAAACATCCTCAAATGGAACCGTTATTGTTTCTGTTCAGGAAACCAGTCAGATCATGATTTTCAATGTGGCTAATGTACCGTTAGAAGCCAGTGATATCACTATCGTAGATCTACCTGATGATGGTGCTGAAGGTGATGACGCTATTGAAGCTGAACCAGATGGCCTATACATCTCTCCTGATGGAACCATGGCCCTGATCTCCAGTGAGAGAAATGGTACACTTCAGATGATGAGTCTTCCTGATGGTGCCCTTTATGGTAATCCTTACATCATTGAGCAGGATATTCCAGCTCCTCCCTATAATATTGATGAACAAAAATCGAAAAAACGGACTGAACCAGAAGAATGTGCTCTGGTTGAACGGGATGGCAAATTGTATGCTGTGCTGGCCCTCCAGGAAAGTCATGGCGTAGTTGTTTATGATGTGACCGATCCTGCAAATCCAGTTTTTGATTCAATTGCCGCTGCTGGAATTGATATTGAGAATGATGTGACTATGGAAAAAAGCATCATTGGTTCTGAAGGTCTTGGAATGCACCAAACCAATGGTATTGCATTTTCAGCCAATGAACGTGAAGGAAGCATCACCATGTTTTCTGCAAATTGGGCACGCGAATAGGAAGTTATCTCTAATCGCTACTACATTAGATCAGCCCGGTTAATCCGGGCTGATCTATTTATAAACTGAGAGAAGAAAATCTCAGTGGGAAATTTCAAGGGAAACTGATGAATATTCGTAACTGGTCAATCAAATTTAAGCTGCAATTCTTAACCGCAATATTCGCACTTGGTCTGATCGGGACTGGTATAGAATCATTTAACACAATTACGGACTTGAAGGCTGGACTGGATGAGGTTGGGGGCGTCCATTTAAAGAGTGTCTATTTTTTACTAGAACTCGATAAGGACCTCTATCAAGCCCTCTCTGGTGTACAAAAAGCCACTCAGACTGTGGGTGGAAGTGAAGAATTTATTGAAGCGGTTGCCTATTATCATAAACAAGTTGAAACAGATGTCCCTAAAAAATGGCAAAATGGATTTCTGACCCTGAAAGATGTTTGGTCTCCGGAAGAACAAAAGCAGATTACAGAATTTGAACGCACCCATCTTGAATGGAAAAATTCCATCGGCAAATTATTCCAGATTCTGGGCCGTAATTCTTCTGATAAGTCTTTGTCAGAAGCCCTGGCAAAACAGGTTTCAGGGATACTCTTTGACAGCATGAGAGATCATGTCAATCTGTTATCAGATGCAGCTCTAGACAAATCAGACATCAATATAGCTGAAAGTGATATTCAAAATCGACGATCAAAGCTAATTTTGTTAGTCACCATCATCGTAACCCTGGGAATAAGTCTCTTCCTGTCTGTTATCATTGCCAAGTCCCTGCTTAAACCAATTGGGCAGGTAATTGTCGGGTTAAAAGACATTTCAACAGGTGAGGGGGATCTCACCAAACGCTTGACCGTGAATTCTGGGGATGAAGTTGGTGAATTGGTAGAATGGTTCAACAAATTTATAGAAAAATTACAGGAAACTATCCGAGCCATTAAAGCTACAGGCAAATCTCTAAGTCTCGCCTCAATCAACGTGACTCAAACATCTGAAGAACTGGCTGCCGGGGCAGAGGAACAGGAAGCCCAATTATCTGAGATCGCCGTATCCATGGAAGAGATATCGGCCATGATCCACACGACCAATATGAGTACTGAAAACACTCTAGAAAATGCTGAGACTGCTGATAAAGTGGCTGGTGAAGGCTCGGTTAATATCAATGCGACGCTTCAAGAGATCCAGAATATGGCAGAAGTATTGGCCAATGCTGTGATCGAGATCAGGAAACTGGCTATGGATTCACAGGCCATAGGTGAAGTCATCCAAGTGATTGATGAAATTGCCGATCAAACAAATTTATTGGCCTTGAATGCCAATATTGAAGCTGCTCGTGCAGGTGATGCAGGTCGTGGCTTTGCTGTCGTAGCAGGCGAAGTTAGGAAATTGGCTGAAAGAACTGTGAACGCCACCGGGGAGATTGACCATAAAGTTGGTCACATTCAAAAGGCCGTTGAGAAATCTGTTCAAGCCGTGGAAAATTCATCCTCATACTCGGATAAGACCCAGGATCTGGCCCTTCGATCAGGTGAATATATTCAAACCATCACCGATGCCATTGGTGAAGTCAAAGCTGCCATCGATTCTATTGCAAAAGCTTCTAATGAACAAAGTGGTGGCGTGGACCAGGTTACGGGAAATATTGATTCTGTTACTCAAGTAGCTAAGGAAGCCGCCCGATCTGCCCAAAATCTTGCCACTGCTTCACAACAACTCAATTCTGAGTTAACGGCTCTCAATGATCAGGTCGATCAATTTAAAGTATAGCAAAACATAACCCGATAGAAGGAACTACCAGTGTCTCGTTTCAATTATAAATATGGCTTAGGCCTGTTCATTATACTCCTCATTGTTTTGAGTTGTACACCAACACCCGAACCTGTTGCCCATGCTAAAGCATTTGGACCAATCCAAATATTACCAAATCCCCAGAATGGATATGGATCTGCAATGGATCAATTGGCCCAACCTGATGATGTAGAATTGCAAGCCAACGGGAATATTATCATTACCGATGTTGACAATAATCGGATTCAGTATTTTGGCCCCAAAGGGAATCTGCTCAAAAGTATCGATGCCTCATCCCTGAGTCTGGATGATGCTGCGCTGATACCGACCGGGATCAGTAGTGATGGTGACGGATTCGTCTATATCACCATGGAAGGGATCGGTAGAGTTGCCCGGTTTACCCAGAATATGGAATTTGACCAATTTGTTGGGTACCAGGGCCAAGTCCTGGCTGAGCATTATTATCTACCGGAGAATGATGGATTATTGATGAAGCCCCAAGGGATAATCGTTTCTCAATCAGGAGACATCTTCGTCATCGATATGGCTAAAAAAGTCTTCAAAAAGGATGGTGTACGTAACTTTGGCTTTAGGAAATTCAAGAAAATTCAGATCGCAGATAGTACGAGCTATATTTATGACACTGATTTTGCAGCATCGCAAGAGATTACCACAATCATGCGCAAAAGCGAGGGGATGGCAATCTCAGAAAAACAGAACATGCTATTTATTGCTGAAGAAAAACCCAGCAAGGATCAATTCGGAAATTCTGATAAATATCGATACATTGGAGTCTTTGATTTCACAACTGGAAAGTTTATGGAACGGCTCATTGGTGTTACCATGCAGGATGGTAAAATTATTGATGGCACTTGTGATGAATCCATTGAAGGCTTAACAGTGTATGGTGACTATCTTTTTGCTGTTGCTGAAAAAGCAGGACGAGTCGATTGCTATTTGATCGAGACCGGCGAACGGGTCGCTCATTTTGGAACCAGAGCTCCCTTCTACTGTGATGATGAATCTGACTGTATCATTGATGGCATTAATTATAATGAGCAGAACATCATGAGCGGTGTAGCCAAGGTTCACCTCTTGAATGATTGGCATGCCAGCCAGTTGGCTTCTCCAGATGGTATTTCTGCCATAAAATTACACAATGGCCAGGAGCGGCTGGCGGTGGTGGATCAGTGGAATTCTCGTATATTGATCTATGATTTGGAAAACGTACTGAAAAGGTGAATTAGACATAAGTTACAATACACACATTCAGAAGGTCAATTTGCATTATCCTGGATTCCAATACGTAATTCTCATTTTAATCACATCCTGTGGTCTATTTTCCTGTGATGGCAACTCTGAAAATGTACCTGCTGCAAACATCAACCTAACCGGTTCTCGATTCTTACAGCGTTATGCTATTGACATGATAGCAACAGAGTTAGACGATCAAAACACCGATAGTTTCGAATTCTTATGGGATTTTGGAGATAATACTACTGGAACAGGAGTGGCAGTAAGTCATCTTTACGAAAATTCAGGTACTTACCAACTGACCCTGACCATTTCTGGTGAATCATCTTTTACCTCGGATACAATTGACATTGCAATAAAACCATCTCTAGAATTTATGGAAAGTTTTGCCTTGGATGTGGATGAGCCTTCTGGTCTTTCTTTTGGCCTCAACCAGGAAACATTGTGGACGGTTAGCGATAAAACAGGGAAAATCTATCAGATAAATCTACAAGGTGATCTAGTCAGAACGCTTGAATATACTGGGACTGATCTTGAGGGTGTTACTTTTGATTCTAGGGATTCAACCCTATGGATCGTATCTGAAAGCCAGGCAACTCTTACTCACGTTGATACCAACGGAGTAGAACTAGGCTTGCAATGGATCGCAGGTGTTTCTGATGGTAGTGGGTTAGAGGGCATTGCTCTGGATCCCCTTAATTCCCGTATATTTTTACTAAAAGAAAAAGATCATAGCGCTTTACTCCTGCTCGATGATTCCCTGCATACTGAAAGCTATCAACGAATTGGCTTTGCCCCTGATTATTCTGGATTGTATTACACACATGATCAGCTATGGATGTTAAGCCATGAAGCATCCAGTATCTATCTAACTGATACATCAGGAACCATGCTTGAATCTTATGGCTTCATTATGGTGCAACCAGAGGGCCTGGTTTTAGATGAGATTGACAGTATCTTTTATATTGTGGATGATGCAAAAGATATGCTGTATAAATATCAGTTCTGGGATTAGTCTTTCGACAGTCTATGCCGCAATATGGGATGTATCATTTATAGCCCTATTAAGTAAACTGTTCTTCCAAATAATTTATAGTGTTATGTATTACAATTAATTGTTAACGGGCATGTATGATTGTATATTAAATATAGTCGGCCTCTTATACGATTACCCACAGTTCGAACTATTCCTGCAAAACAAATGTAAAACCAACGATACATAAAGGAGGATATTATGAACACCATATCTCATCTTCATGTCGGACTTGTTTTGCTATTAGTTGTTTTGATCTTACCCTTATTCGCATCAGTTGCTGAAAGAGTAGTCCCAAATAACAGTTACACTCTGGATGGCGGCTGGGGAAAATTCTTTCTGATCCAGAATGATTTTCTGGTTGCAGTAGAATCAGCAAAAAGCACAGTTAAACATCTCTGGTTACCTCTGGGGATTTATTTCGGTGCATTTTACGGCTTGTTATGGGTTTTCTTAACTAGCCAGCCCAAGGAGATTTCCAATAAAACATAAGCAATTGTAACCGCTCTTATACCACATTCAGTTCCAAATGCCTCTTTTAAGTTGGTATATCATTACCATTCGAGAGCCCTTCGGCATAGCTCAGGAACCAGGGAGACTAAATAGCGTGTCTTGCTGAGCCAGCCTGTCCTGAGCTGTCACACTGAGTGGAGTCGAAGTGCAAAGGGAAGTATGACACAGACCCGCAAATGGAACTGAAAGTGGTATCAATTACCATTTCAGCGTAATTGTGGAAGATATTGTGTATTCATGGAAACTGATTCTATCTTGGAGCCTATGAGGAACTCTAATCCAATACTCATTTCTGCCTGCCTGCTTGGTGAACCCTGCCGTTACGACGGAAAAAGTAGTCAACATTCCGAACTTCTCGAACTATTAAAAGACCGCCATTTCATCCCTGTCTGTCCTGAAGTAGCAGGGGGCCTACCCACACCCAGACCACCCGCAGAGATCACTGGTAATCGGGTATTGCGTGAGAATGGGGAAGATGTGACTTCGCATTTTACTAGTGGCTCTGAACTGTGTCGGGATAAGGGGCTGGCAGAAAAGACTACCCTGGCCATCCTCAAGAGTCGCAGTCCTGCCTGTGGTTGTGGTCAGGTTTATGATGGTTCTTTCACTGGAACCCTGGTGGATGGCGATGGTATCTTCACCCAAACCCTGAAAGCAGCAGGAATTGATTGTATTCCTGATGAGGATTTTCTGAACTATGGTTCACATTAGTAGAGACACAATGCATTGCGTCTCTACTATTACCCAAATAAACCCTCAAAATATCCTAAACCAAACCCGCTATACTGTGCCATTGCACCAAATCATCTAAATATCTCTGCGCCCTCTGCGATCTTCGCGGTTAATCGCTTTTAAATTAATTCGTAACCATTTGATTCTGCATGTGTCAAAGACCTGTGAGCTGAAATATTTGACATTATTAAAATTATATGAGGTCCAAATAAAGACCTTGAAAGTGGAGCCAAAAATGACTGAAAATTTGACCAAAGCAGACTTTATAGAAAAAGTGTTTGATTACGAGAACGAAAAAGAATGGAATTATAAGGGTGATACCCCTTGTATCATTGACTTCTGGGCAGAGTGGTGTGCTCCCTGTAAAATGGTGGGTCCCGTACTTGAAGAACTATCTGATGAATATAAAGGTAAAGTAATTGTATATAAAGTGAATACCGAAAATGAGCAGGAATTGGCCGGTGTCTTTGGTATCAGAAGCATTCCTTCGCTACTTTTTGTTCCAGTAGGTGAGAAACCTCAGATGGCCGCTGGAGCCCTTCCAAAAGAATCATTCGTACAGGCATTCAAGGATGTTCTGGGAGTAGATCCTATTTCAGCTTAAGCTGATTTTATATAGTTAGTGTTAAAAAGGCGCGGATTTTAATCCGCGCCTTTTTTTGAATTCCTTTACCGGTCTGGTAGATTACAACTCATCAAATCCCTTCACAACTATCCAGGTCCTCCTATATTGATTGCAATGGGAGTTGAACGCATTTGAATTCAAAAGTTATGGCAGGAGTCGATGAAGCAGGGCGCGGACCGCTGGCTGGTCCTGTGGTCGCAGCTGCAGTTATCCTGAATACTCAGGATATTCCTGAAGGTTTGCGTGATTCCAAAAAATTGTCAGAAAAACGGCGTAAAGCATTAGCCCTTGCTATTCGATCCAAGGCCAAAGCTATTGGCGTTGGTATAGTTCACGAGCAGGATATCGATCGTACAAATATTCTCAAGGCTACCTTTGAAGCCATGCGCCTGGCAGTTGCCAATCTGGATATTAAACCAGAAGAAGTACAGGTCGATGGAAATTTTACTATTCCTGATCTATTTATTAATCAAATTGCCATAGTCGGTGGTGACGATAAAGTAGCTGAGATCAGCGCAGCCAGTATCATAGCCAAAACAACCCGTGATGCCATGCTGATCTCTTATGATAAACTTTTTCCAGAATATGGTTTTAAATCTCACAAGGGTTATGGATCTGCCAAACATATGGAGACTTTGCGAGAAAGAGGACGCTGTCCCATTCATCGGCGCAGTTTTCGGCCGGTGGACAAGTGTCCCAATGAGCATTATAAATACTATGGGAATGAAAAGAGTTATGGTCGCATGGGGGAGATCATCGCTGGCATGTTTCTGATCCGAAATGGCTATGCCCTAATTGCCCATAGTTACCATGCTGGACGTGGTGGTGAACTCGATCTGGTTGCCACTTCAGGTGACGAAATAGTCTTTTTTGAAGTAAAGAGTTTCGCCGGTGAAGCGGATGATACCATAGCTCTGGAACGGGTCACACCGGCCAAGCAAAAACAGATTGCCAGAATTGCTGAAATATATCTTCGTTATCGGGAAATTGAGGAAGCTGAGTGTCGCTTTGACATCATTACGGTCAATTTCTCAAATCCCCAACCAACAATCAAACACTATCAAGATGCCTTCCTACCCATTTGATCTATTGATAAAACGAATTAAAGAAAGCCTTTTATGAAACTCCTTACTGCTCCTTTCCTGTTAATAATTATGATCTCGCAGTTGCTCGCCTCCCAGCCAACTATTTATGGTGAAAATGGAGTAGTTGTAGCTCATGATATGGACGCCTGTAATGCCGGGATCCAGATCCTGAAAGCCGGGGGTAATGCAGTAGATGCTGCTGTAGCCGTTTCTTATGCACTTGCTGTGACCCATCCCCAGGCTGGAAATCTAGGTGGCGGGGT
>JAOZSM010000129.1:6060-8550 GCA_029939675.1 Fidelibacterota bacterium | reverse complement strand
ACCACTGATCTGTTGTATTCAATCTTGACGGCTTCGCAAAAAGTATATGATAGAATATAAATATCACCATAACATCAATAAATATAGCTATTTATGAGAATATGGTCTATGTTCTTAATTATCGACACTTTGCACCTCTGCGTCTGCGAGAGGGACTTTTTGCGGGATCGTCAATCTTCTTCATGAAAATGTTTTTGTGAATGTTTTTTCCATTATTCAGACTTTAGATTGCCGCCTATGCTAAGACACCTTTGTTTATCTTTTGCTCTTATTGTCGGTCTGCAGGCCCAGGACTTGAACCTACCTGCATCACTGACAGAATCAGAATTGTTGCGGCTGGACGAGATCGGTGGTCTGCGAGATGTCACCCCTCCACCGATTAATGAGTTTAACCTGGTTTCTGAATATGACAAAGCCGATGGGGTGATCTTCGCCTGGAGCAATAGCTACTCCACACTGATCCGTCAATTGATCACCGCTGTCTCTCAATCTGATACTGCCTATGTGATTGTAGGGAATAGCTCAACCCAGAGCAGCGTCACCAGTCTGCTCAACAGTAGCGGAGCTGACTTAAGTCGAGTCATCTTCCTCATCGAAAGCCTCAACTCGGTCTGGATGCGGGATTATGGACCCTGGTGGGGTCTGGATACATCTGGTCAACGAGGTATTGTTGATTTTATCTATAACCGTCCCCGACCGCTGGATGATGTTTTCCCACAAGCCCTGGCCAGCGCCTGGAACCTGCCCTATTATGGTCCGGACCTGGTTCATCCGGGGGGTAACTTTATCGTGGATGGCCACGGGCGGGCTTTTGCTACGACCTTGATTCAATCAGAAAACAGCAATTATTCTTACGCAGACATCTCCACTATTTTCTCCAACTACGGCGGAATTGATACTTTGATCCTGTTGACTCCTATGCAGTACGACGGCACTGGCCATATCGATATGTTTTGCAAACTACTCAACGACAGCACTTTTATTGTCGGTGAATATGCTACGCCTGGAGACGGTGCCGGTAACAACTACACTATCCTAAATCAGAATGCCACCTTGCTGGAGAGCCTTACCAGCTCAACAGGACAACCCTATCAGGTGGAGCGCATCCTTATGCCGCCCTATTCTGGTAGTATTTCCTACACCTATACCAATTCACTGATTATCAATAATACCGTGCTGGTTCCAATTTACGGTTTTGCCAGCGATGCAGCCGCCCTGGCTCTCTATGAAGAACTAATGCCGAACTATGATATTCAAGGTTTTGATTGTAATGCCATTATTTCTTCCAATGGGGCTATTCACTGTATCACCAAGCTGGCCATGAGCAGCCAGCCAGTTGACTGCATACCGGGAGATCTGAACCTGGATACTCAGACCAACATTCAAGACCTGGTAATCCTGGTCAATCTGATCATGGGTGAGATCGAACAAACCCCTGAGCTGACCTGCTCCGGTGACCTGAATGAAGATGATGATATCAGTGTTCAAGATATTGTGCTACTGGTGCAAATGATCCTGAATTAACAATTTCACCTCGCTCTTTTTTATTCCTACTTCCTTTTAACCTTCTCTGTATCACTGTTTCATCTCTGGTTAACAATGGTATCTTATTCGACTTATTTAGATAGGATCTCAATATGAAATTACTCTCATACGGACTGGATCAACGCATGGAACCGCGCCTGGCATTCTCGCTAAATGGCTATGCTGTGGATGTAATGCGAGCCTCACTGTGGATGAAAGAAAACCACCAAGCCCAGGATTATCTGTCGCTGGCCTCATCCATGCTATTGACTCTCCAGCATTGGAATCGTTCACTTTCTCTCCTTAAAAACCTGGAACACGCTTTTAAGGGGTTAGACCTGGCAACATTAAGTATATATGGTCGACCCTTGGCAATTTTGGAGACTGAAATTGTTTTCTTTGCACCAATTCCTGATCCTCCGAGTATGCGTTATTTTTCAGCTTTCGATTCAGATCTTGATTTCAGCTTTGGCAATACCCAAACCCTCCTGGGCCATGATCAACCATTGAAGTATGCCGGGTTAGCAGCCAGAGGAGAGATTGCCATTATAGTTGCCGGCATGGACATGGATTTGAAAATTGCGGGGTATTGTATTGTTAATAATTGGATTGATCCTCAACTCGACCCACAGACTGGCCTGGCCCATGGTCTTGCCACCAGTATCGGTCCCTATCTTGTTACGTCTGATGAGCTGGAACCACACCAATTCGGGAAAGGCTTAAGTTTGGATATGCAAATCCGCTTAAATGGTAAGCCCTGCATTGAAAATCGTTTTAATAATCTGATCCACGGCTTCCCTGAAATGATTCAACAAGCCAAGCCAACCAATATTCAAGCAGGCGATATCCTGTGTTCAGGCAGCCCTGTTAATTCTAGCAAAATGAATGTTCTCAAATCGGGAGATCGGGTTGATGTTGAAATTCAGATGCTCGGAACACTTTCTAATAGCGTCGGAATATTAAGTG
>JAOZSM010000129.1:0-5960 GCA_029939675.1 Fidelibacterota bacterium | reverse complement strand
TGGCTGAAAGTGGTTCACAATTAGAGAATATCTGACAAATTATGCTAATCCAGATACCTGAAAACGAGATCGAACTCAAAGCCATTCGGGCAGGTGGTCCTGGTGGTCAAAATGTGAACAAGGTAGCTTCTGCCATCCAACTGCGTTTTGATAGTCAAAACTCCAGCCTGCCTGTTGAGCTTAAAGCTGATATCCTGAATTTACGCGATCAGCGAATCTCAGTTGAGGGCGTGATCACCATTACTGCTCGGCAATATCGTAACCAGGAGGCCAACCGGCTGGCTGCTCTGGAACGCCTGGACCGGATTATTCAGAAAGCTCAGGACAAACCTAAACGACGCAAGGCCACCCGACCAACCCGGTCTTCTGTGACCAAACGATTGGATGAAAAAACCAGGCGAAGTCGTCAAAAGAAATTGCGGGGTAAAGTAAAACCCCCAGAAGAATAGTCAGGATGGTGTGGGGTAAGCGTTTACAACCTCCGCCTTTCAGGCACCTCCCCGAGGGGAGGACTCTTTGTAGAGAAGAACTAATTTTATTCGTGAGAAGGAAATCAGTATGACCAGTAAGATAATGTGGACGCCTAATAAACAACAGGTAACCGAGGCACAGATGACATTTTTCCGGGAGCGGGTTAATGGTAAATATGCACTAGACCTAAATACTTTTGATGATCTTTATCAGTGGTCCATATCCAATGCGGCTGATTTCTGGTCAGAGATGTGGGATTTTGGCAATATCATTTCACATTCTGATCCCAGGGAAGTGGTTGATGACCCAACCCGGATGCCTGGCGCCAAATGGTTTCAAGGAGCTACACTGAATTATGCTGAAAATCTACTGCGCTTTAGGGATGATCGTATTGCGATCCAGTTCCGTGGAGAAGACCAGGTTCAACGCACTCTAAGCTATGCTGAGCTCCACCTCCAGGTGGCTAAAGCGGCAGAGGCCATGAAGCAGGCTGGCCTGGAGCGAGGTGACCGGGTCGCCGGTTTTATTCCCAACCTACCTGAAGCTATTATTGCCATGTTAGCGGCAGCCAGTATTGGGGCTATCTGGTCATCTTCATCCCCAGACTTTGGGATCAAGGGGGTTCTGGATCGTTTCTCTCAGATCGAACCTAAACTGATCTTTGCTGCCGACGGTTACTTCTACGGCGGTAAGCGCTTTGATTCTCTGGAAAAGCTGAATGGTATTCTGGCTAAACTGCCATCCGTTGAAAGGGTAGTGATCATCTCGTATACAGCGACACCTGATCTTTCTGAGATAAACAATAGTATCCTTTGGGATGACTTTATCCATAACGATGCTACCGAAGTAGCTTTCACACCTCTGCCCTTCGATCACCCTCTCTACATCATGTATTCCTCGGGGACCACCGGTTTGCCAAAATCCATTGTTCACTCTGCTGGCGGAACCTTGATCCAGCATTTGAAAGAGTTGATGCTGCACTGCGATCTCAAACGCGAAGATACCATTTTCTATTTCACTACTTGCGGTTGGATGATGTGGAACTGGCTGGTGAGCAGCCTGGCTGTGGGAGCCACCCTGGTTTTATATGACGGCAATCCATTTTATCCCGGGCCGGATACTTTATGGCAGATGGCAGATGAGCTGGATATCTCGGTTTTTGGAACCAGTGCTAAATATCTGGATGCCCTGGAAGCCTCTGGCAGCAAACCGGGCAAACAATTCGGCCTGGCGTCTCTCAGGGCAGTGCTTTCGACCGGATCGCCTCTTTCCGAAGAGAGTTTTGATTTTGTTTACCATGATATCAAACCGAATCTGCTGCTAGCTTCCATTTCCGGTGGAACAGATATCGTTTCCTGCTTTGTTCTGGGGAATCCAGTGCTGCCCGTCTATCGCGGAGAACTACAATGCCGAGGACTGGGCATGCAGGTCGAAGCTTTTGATGATTCCGGATCACCAATATTGAACGAAAGCGGGGAACTGGTCTGTAGCCAGGCTTTCCCCTCCATGCCCATATATTTCTGGAATGATCCTGATGGTCAGAAATACCATAATGCTTATTTTGCTGAATACCCAAATATCTGGCGCCACGGTGATTATATCGAGATCAATGACCATGGCGGCATTCGAATTTTTGGTCGTTCGGATGCCACGCTTAATCCTGGTGGGGTACGGATTGGAACAGCCGAGATCTATGCTGTTGTCGAAACCCACCCGCAGGTTGTAGACAGTCTGGTGGTAGGCCAGGCCTGGGAAGATGATGAGCGGGTGATTCTTTTTGTGAAGCTTCTGCCTGGTGAAGTCCTGGACGAAAAGCTCCAGAAGGAACTAAAGACCATGATCCGCCAAAGTTGCAGCCCGCGACATGTACCTGCAAAACTGCTGACTACCCGGGATATTCCCTATACCATAAACGGGAAGAAAGTTGAGATCGCTGTTAAAAAGATCATTCATGGAAAAGAGGTCCAAAACCAATCAGCCCTGGCGAATCCAGAGTCATTGGAATTGTATCGGGAGCTTGAGGTGTTGCGAGTATAAAGGGGGATAGGGGTAAAGGGTATAGGGGGATAAAGAAAATATTTATATTTGATTGTTTTCAGGGATTTATCTTATCTAAGCAAGCAACACAGTTCAAGCCTGGCTACTTTTGCACCACTGCTTGTCGGGATGTCGCTTTGCGAAACCGGGTGGTTAAAGCTGTTTTGAATAACGCTTTATTCGGGTAGTTGTAACCCTGCTTTTTGCATGGTGCTCACCAGTTTATCCCGCAGGATCGGTTTCACCAGATAGGCATCAGCCTGTGATTTAAATGCTTCCATAACATTTTCACTGTCACCCAGTGCTGAAGCCATAATGATCTTGGCACTTTGGGGAGGCAGGATGCTTTTGGCGTCTTCCAGTTCACGGATTTTCTGTAAAACCTGTTGTCCCTCTAGTTTTGGCATCATGATATCCAGAAAAATCGCATCGTAGGGGGTTTCCTCCTCGATGGACTTCAAGACTGCTGCTAAGCCTTTGATGCCGTCCTCGGCCATATCACAAGTTCCAAATTCTTGCAGAAATGCTTCCATTAGATTGCGGACATCTTTTTGATCTTCAATAAGTAAAAAGCGCATATATGTGTTCCCTTGCGGTTAAGAAAAAATGCTCGCAAAGATACAGTATGCAGTTTCGAAATGCAATTGACTGTTGAAGTGAAATGCTACATATTTGCAAAATAGCACAGCCCTCCCTTTGAATTCAATGTTTCCAAATATTGGGCTATATTGTACAAGTTAGATTTTAAAACTGCACCAAGCTTCTTCATCTCCTTGAAATTGTTTGGTCTGGCTACAGGTTTAGAGAAAGGAAGCTATTTGAATGACTTTTAATAAAACTAAAAACAGGCGTCCCGCTACCATGCTCGGAGCCGGTCTGATTCTAGGAGTTGGTTTTGGTGTTGCAATTGACAATATCGGGCTTGGTATAGGCGTAGGTCTCGCCATTGGGGCGGCTTTAAGTAAAAAACAGAAGCAAAAGCAGAAAAACAAAGCCTCTCTTGACCAAAACCAAAATAAAACTACTCTTCAATAACCTTAAGCGAGGACTATATGCCAAAGATCAAAATTGAAGGAATTGAACTGTACTATGAGACCCACGGTGAGGGTGAGCCACTCCTGTTTATCCACGGTCTGGGTTCCAGTACACGAGATTGGCAAGGCCAGGTCCATTTCTTTGCTAAAAAGTATCAGATAATCCTGTTTGATATCCGGGGTCATGGCCAGTCAGACAAACCACTCGGTCCTTACAGTATTCCCCTTTTTGCCCAGGATACTGCCCGCTTGATAGAGCATCTGGAGCTGCCAGCGCTTGCTGTCATTGGAATATCCATGGGTGGTATGATCGCTTTCCAGTTGGCTGTAGATCGACCCGATCTGGTTAAACAATTGGTGACGGTGAACTGTTTACCTGAGTTTGTAGCACACACTTTCAAGGAGCGGGTAAATATCTGGCAACGCTTTCTGATCCTACGTTTACTGGGTATGCGCAAGATCGGTAAGTTGTTGAGTAAACGTATGTTCCCCAAGCCGGAACAGGCTAAGATAAGAACTCTTTTTGTGAAACGCTGGACCGAAAATGATCCCCGGGCATACCGGGATGCCATGCGGGCTATTGTGGGCTGGAGCATTATGGATCGGCTAGAAGAGATCACTTGTCCCACACTCACCCTGGCTTCTGATAATGATTATTCTTCGGTAGCAGAGAAACGGGCTTTCACCGATAAGCTGGTAGATGGGAAACTAGTAGTTGTTGAGGATGCACGGCATGCCCTACCCGTAGAGCGACCAGGTGAATTCAATACTGCTCTGGAAATATTTTTGAAGCACTGATCATCCACAAAGAGCGACCTCTTCACCTTGCGACACTCTCAAACAGTGAGCCTCACAAGCCCAGGGTAGTTTCGACTGTGCTCAACGTCATGGGACTTTTAAACCCGGAAACCCATAGAACCCATGGAACAGAATTCGTTCCGTGCTGAGATAACTGGATGGCTTTAATGAATGTCCCCTTTGAAAAACTGTCCTGGAAACTACTTTTTCTCAAACCACAGTTTTCCAAGTTGACCAAAAGCTCGCTTACCACCAACAATCTTATGTGATATCAAAACAAAGACCAGATAGGCCAGTCCGACTCCAACAGCGGCCCAGAATAACAGGGGATTATCTTTGGTCACACTGTAGGCTGGCAAATTGATGGATAGTATAAAAGGGATCACAAAAAAGAAGGTCAGGGCTGCTGAATACATATAGTCCGTGGCTACGGGAGTCTCAAAATCAGGGTCAACCACTCTCAATAATGCTAATCCGGTGGGCATGGTACCGGTACAGGCACCATAAATGATCAGGGCCCGGTGAAACTGATAGTCTTCAAAAATGCGTGAGCTAATCCAAATGACACTGATAAAGGTCACAACCCCGCCGACCACCGAGATAACCAGGATAGGCAACCAATATTGAACCACAACGGTAAGCGATATGGCTCCCACTGCCGCAGCTACCATAATATCTACACTATTTCCAGCTATTCGGGTCAGCGCACCATTATCCAGAGTATGCTCAAGTTTGAGTTTGATCATCAACGTTTTGACGATCAGGGCCACCATTGCGGCAAAAACGAAGCTGATTCCCCAAAGGTTCACAGCCAGATCATTCCCCAGATTTCCAGCAAAGGACAGTAGGACACCCAAGCCTTTTAGCATTAGAAAAGTAAAAAGATAAACCATGAGCACCACAGCCATATTGTAGCTGGCAGAATCAATGGCTTCAGATTCAGTGGTCAAGCGGGAACCAATCTGCAGCTCGTCTTTGCGTCCCATGACACCTGAGCGAAAGCGTTTGGCTTTAATCTTCTCGATCTGTTCTTTTCCCAGCCAACCACGCTTGATACCCATGTTGATGAGAATAACCCCACCAAAAGAAGCCCACATATAACCCACAGCGGCAAAAGTTAACCCAACATCTGGTGCTCCCTTGAATCCCATGTCAACCCAACCCTCACCAATGGCATAAGCCTGACCCGGTCCTAAGGCAAAACCCAGGGGCATGAAAAACCCGAAGGCAGGATACAGTTCCTGCATGATGGTGCTCATGAACATAAAGGTCAATAGCAAGCCCACCAGAGACTGTAGGGAGTATTGTGAAATAATTGAAACTGAGGTTCCAAAAACACTCTTGTCACCCTTGCGTTTGGTATAGGCTGGTTTCCTTAAGCTCATGGCAATGAAAGAAATACTCAGAAGGTGGTAAACAATGGCACCCAACCCAATTTCTGACATACCCACACCAGGGGCTAAAAAATTATAGAAGGGTAGAATGATGAATCCAGCAGTTAGAGCATTTGGGATCAGATATTTCTGAAAAAAAGACACTCTGGCCCGAATAAAAGTGGCCAGCAATAACGCTATTGAAATAACACCGAGATCCAGAAACATATTCCAGGGAAAATTCATC
>JAOZSM010000128.1 GCA_029939675.1 Fidelibacterota bacterium | reverse complement strand
GTAAACCTCATTCCCACATTAGCTATTTGACCAGAGCTGTTACAGGGTTAGGTTTTCGACTAAGCGTTCGAAAATAAATATAAGTATTTTATCTGGAGAATTATATGGTTCAAGATCGAAAAGCAGCAGAAAGAGAAACCAGGAAACAACTAATATTACAAGGCGCTCTGACTGTTTTCAAAGAAAAAGGATTAGAGGGGGCAACCATCGATGAGATTGCCCGAGCTGCTGGTTTTGGGAAAGCCTCACTCTATTATTATTTTAGTTCAAAAGAAGAGATTTTTAACGCTCTGCTTCTCCAGGGGTGGCAGATTCTTTGGCGTGACCTGGAAGAGGTGGCATTAGCTAGTGGCAATCCACGACAGCTCTTTATTGCCATGCTAAAGCGAATTGCTGAGCTGGTGAATGCAGACCGTCCGCTCTATGAATTTTTATTTTTTGCTCCCCGGTCATTCAGGGCCGAGGAAATTCAAAATGGCGAATGGAAGGCTTATCAAACGCGTCTTTACAATGTTTTGCTAGAACTTATAGAACAGGGTGTTAAAGAAAAACAATTTCCCCAGATGGAGCCCAAAATCGTTCTTCAAGCCCTGGGCGGTCTCTTCCACGGACTGGTATTCTGGGGTGCTGATCGCACATCCATCACAGAGGATGAGATTGCTGAAATGCTGGATAAAATACTTCAGAGGAACTAATTCAATCTTTTCAAGAAGTCAATTGAAGTGTTTGTCAGTCATTGATGATGAACTATATTTTTAGATATCAACAAAATGCAACAGGAGGTCATTTATGAAAAGAAATGTTACCATATGGACAATTATCGTGTTCATGATGGCTTTTGGGTTTTCTCAAGGCCAGGTATTTACTGAAGATTTTGAAGATGGAGATGTCAGCGACTGGCAGCAGTATCGGCTGGATGAGGAAATGATCCAGGCTATTGATATGTCGGCTGCACCCCAGGAATTACTGGAAGGCGGCACCAAGGTTGGCTACATCCAGGATGCTGATGTTACCTACACCGGTGTGGCCATTCTGCTTACTGGCGACGTGCTGGATGCTGATTACACGGTTGAATCAGATGTTTACGTCTATGAAAATGCCCCAGTATCAGCCTATACCGGCCTGGTTGCTTATGCCGATTCATCTCGCCAGGGCCCCTTTTCACATGGTTATTATGTCAAATTGGTAGCTGACTTTGATGGCAACAATCGATTCCGTCTATATAACAACCAGCTTGATATGAGTACCTTTGGCTATACTTTTCACAACAGCATTGATGCCAGTATAGTGGACAAAACTGAAGGCTGGCACCACATGAAGGTTGAAGTCTCAACCAATTGGGCTGACAGTACAGTTTCTTACCAATGCTGGTATGATGAAATAGATCTGGGTACTTTTGTTGACGACAGTGATTATCACACCTATAGTGGCCATCCCGGTGTTTTTGCTTTCCAGCAGGATGCAGATGGACTGGCGGGCTATTTTGACAATTTTACGGTGGCTGCCAATGGTGGTTCATCGAATATTGACAGGGTCGAAAACCGTCCGGTTAGCATGACCCTGAAACAGAACTATCCTAATCCGTTCAATCCCTCCACAACCATTTCTTTTGATATCCACGAAAGCGGTGAAGCTGCCTTACGGGTGTTCAATGTTAAAGGTGAGCTGGTCAGAACTTTAGCCAGTGGTCAGCTTCAATCAGGTAGCTATGAATTAATGTGGGATGGATCTGACAGCCAGGGGCAATCCGTTGCCGCCGGTGCTTATGTGGTTGTACTTAGTCGCGGTAATGAGCAGCTCAGCCGTAGCATGCTCATGCTTAAATAAAAACTAAAGAAAAAATACAGGTCGCTTCCTATCCAGGAAGCGACCTGAGATCTTAAGATGCGTACCATAAAAAACAGTGTTTTATTATTCACGTTACTTGTCGGCTTTGCCCAAGCAGGCGTGGGGGGGAAACTAGCCGGCAAAATTAGTTCCACTGACGGTGAGGCCATGACCGGTGTTAATGTTCTCATTAATGGAACCGCTCTGGGAACAGCATCCGATTTAAATGGTGAATACTTTATTATTAATGTGCCCCCGGGGACTTATACGATAAAATTTCAAATGATTGGATACAAGATCGCGGTGCACCAGGAAGTTCGGGTTATTTCAGATTTTACAACCCGTCTTAATAGTGTATTGGAGCCCATTGCTTTAGATGCCCAGGAAGAGGTTATTGTGATTGCTACTCGACCTTTGATCCAACGGGATGCTACGGCTACCATCCGGGTGATTGGTGCTGATGATATCTTAACCATGCCCATCGATAATTTTAAAGATGTTCTGGTAACTCAAGCTGGATTTACAGCAGATGAAAGCGGTGGAATTCATGTCCGGGGGGGGCGCACCAAAGAAATTCTCTATATGATCGATGGAGTGATTGTGCGCGATCCCATGGAGGGTGATTTTAGTGGGACAGTGAATCAGAATGCCATTCAGGAAATGACCGTTATCAGTGGAACTTTTAACGCCGAGTACGGGCAGGCCATGTCTTCTGTAGTAAACATTGTTACCAAAGAAGGGGGTAAGAACTTTAAGGGTCGTTTTGAATACACTTCCGACCAGCTTAACCCTTCTCCTTATCACAGTCCGGGTGCCTTTGAATATTTGGATCCTGATTACATCGATGAGGACAGTTTATTTGTCTATGTAGATCTGAAAGAGTCGCTCTTCGATTACATCAGTGAAGCCCCGGAGGATTTTTATCCCCAAGCTCTGATCCCCCTACTTAATCTACCTGTTAGTGGGCAAACCAGCCTGAGTTTTGGCGGACCACTTCTGGGTAACACAAATTATTTTGTTTCAGCTTTTTACGGTTCGGCAGACAATCCTCTGTCCCATGGTGTAGAGGTCAATCAGGATGTTCAACTCAAGCTCAGCAATCGGCTTACCTCAAAAATGAAACTTACCGGCCACCTGCATAGCTCAAACCGGCTGTATCAGAGATATTCTCACTCCTGGAAGTACCTTCCGCAGAACCATACACATACATTAAAGACCAATGATCGTCTGGCTCTCACGCTGACCCACTCATTGTCAGAAGCCTGGTTTTACAATATTCATCTCTCTTCCCAGACTGTTGCAACCAAAGTCGGGGTTAGGAATTTGACTCCACCAGAGTATGAGAAACCAGCCACAGACGCCACCGTGTACTTCTACGGATCCGGGACTCAAGGACTCTATATGGATAACCGAAGTCTCACGAATAGCCTGAATGTAAATACTACTTATAATACCAAAAGTAATCATCTGATTAAGTCAGGCTTTACCTTTTTAGCTCATAATCTGGACATTTATACTGAAGAAGAACCCTGGTTGGGTGGTACAAATTTCAAAGATGATACCACCTATACTCCCACAGAGCTGGCGTTCTATGTCCAGGATAAAATCGAATTTGATTATTTGATCATTAATCTTGGTTTACGCTATGATCAGCTTGCTCCTCAGATTGGCATGTGGGAGGATATAACCCGCTTTGCAATTTGGGATTCAGTTACTCAAAACTGGACTGCGGCGCCAGTAATTGATGCTCCAGCCCAGGCAAAATGGAGTCCCCGGATTGGTTTGGCCTATCCTGTTACCGAGCGGACGGTCTTCCATTTTTCTTACGGGCATTTCTTTCAATCTCCAGATTTCAATACCATGACCTACAATGCTGTTAAGGATATCTCAGCAGCTCTGCCCCTGGTTGGCAATGCTGGTGTTAAACCGCAAAAGACAGTTGCCTTTGAGGTAGGCGTGAAACAAGCCCTTTCACCTATTACAAAATTGACCGCTACGGTCTGGTCAAAGGATATCCGCGACCTTCTATCAACTCGATCCTTGCGGATTATCTCTATTCCTGTTGTCGTTTATGCAAACACTGATTATGCCAGTGTTCGCGGCATTGATCTCAGCCTGGATCGTCAATTTGGCGGGTATTTTAGTGCGAATATTAACTACTCACTTTCCATCGCTCGTGGAAATAATTCCAGTCCCATAGCGGGCTATTTTTCCGCATATGTCGATGAAGAAGTACCTCACAAAGAATATTATCTGGATTTTGATCAGCGTCATGATCTGGCTTTGAATTTGACGCTAAGTACTGGTACCCGGGAAGGGCCATCCCTGCTGGGGCTTTATCCATTTTCAAACATGAATGCCAATCTGCTGTTGAATATGGCCAGCGGATTACCCTATACACCTTATGTAGATCCCTCTATTCGTATTGAAGTAAATTCGGCTAGAAAACCCTGGACCTATAGTCTGGATCTTCGGGTCAAGAAGCAGATAACTGTGGGTGTTTTGAAACCAGCCCTTTTCCTGGAAGTTATGAATCTGACAAATCATGAGAATATTCTCGTGGTGAATAGTCGCACTGGAAAACCCTATGATCAGGGACTATCTGGTTTGGTGGGATCAAATAATGATGCCAATCTCAATCCAGCAAAGCTGGGGCCCGGTCGTTCCATTAAACTTGGATTAAGTGTAGGTTGGTAATGAAACAGATCATCCAAATAGTTTTGAGTGTAACAATTCTAACGCTGAGTTCATATGCACAGGATTGTGCCCGTTGTCATACGCCAGCCGAATTAGCCTCGCTGACCAAATCAAGCGGTATCTTTCAGAAGGCTGTCGGGGTTATGGATAAAGGCCAGATTCAGAATAATACCGGAAACTTTGGAACCTTATCCAGTTTTCACGTCTACTTCACCAATGCTCTGCACTGGCCGGCGTCAGCTGATTATGTTCGTCAGTATTCGTTTGGACTGGGGATCATGCTTGGTGTAAACGAGAATGATGTCATTGAAACTGAAACTCAGAGTCAATCCAAGATCATTGACTGGCTTCCGCCGGATGATGCCCGGGGCTTAGAGTTTTCTGGAGATATTGCAGCTGAATCTGATGATACACCCTTTATGGCCAGCAGTGACCTGTTGCAAAGTTGGCCCGATCTTGGTTGGCCAGGATATTTCAGGGTGGACGTAAACAGTTTGACAGACGCGCAATTAGCCGCCCATCCAGAGGCCTTGACTCTACCAGCCGCCGCCAATCAGTTTAGCTCGGATAGAGATATATTTTGCAGCTATAATGATGCCCAGAACTCTCAGGGTAGCCACGGTCTAACCATTGAGCAAACAGCTTATTCCTATGGGCGTCCCTATGCTGAAGATATTGTGTTTTGGGACTTTAAAGTTTTTAATGAAGGTAGTGCAGATTTAGACAGTATTTACCTTGGCTTTTACGCCAAATTTAGGCCTGATTTTGATAATCATGACTATGTGAATTTTATCGATAGTGATGGTGATAATATCAAAGACCTGGTCTACATATATGATGTTGATAATATTAATAGTGGTGCCTGGGCTGGAACCAATGATCCCATGGGAATTGTAGGTCTGCGAATCTTTGATACACCTGGCCAAATCGGCGTTACCGATTTTCACCATTTTTCCCGAGAAGCTGCGCCCAAAACTGATCAGGAATTATGGGCGCTCATGAGCAGCAAGCAGAATTCAGACTATTTGCTGAATTCAGCCTACTACTTCCATGGTGATAACCCTCGTATTGATAATACCCATCTTGATTCATTGGGGGCGTACTATCCGGCTTTTTCCTATTCGGAAGAAGACCCGCGGATTGGCGGACCCGTTAATTATATCGTTTCCTGCGGTCCCTTTGATCTCAAGTCTGATTCCATGACCACCATTTCAATTGGTTTGATCATGGGCGATGCGGGTACGGTAACAGATTTCCCCGATACTACTGATTTAATGAATAATGTAAGAACCGCCCAGGAAATGTATCGGCTCTACTTTCAGGGATCCGGGCCTCCCAATCCTCCCACTGTTCATGCTGTCGCTGGTGATGGTCAGGTGACCCTGTATTGGGACGCCGCCTCCGAGTCATCCCGGGATGTCTGGACCGGTGACGTAGATTTTGAAGGCTATCGTATCTATCGTAGTACGAATGCCGGTTTAACCTGGGGTGATCCCATTACAGACGTTTATGGCAACCGGGTTGGCTATCATCCCGTTGCTCAGTTTGATTATACTGAGGAAGAAGATTTGGCTCAGTTTGGTTTTGATGTTTCCGGACCCGATCCAGCCTATCCCCAAAATCTGGGTGATAACACGGGCCTGGCCCACACTTTTGTGGATTCAAACCTGGTCAATGGCGTTGAATACTGGTATTCCGTTTCAGCTTATGATATTGGAAATCCAACTGATCCGGGTAACCTGACTCCCTCTTACATGAATGCTCCGGGACAATCCTGGCATGAAGTTCATACCGTTAAAGCAACGCCAGGTAGAATAGCCAATGATTTGAATTATGGTTCCCTGGAAGCTCTGGGAGGCGTTTGCAGCGGACTGGTAACTGTACATGTTGAAGATGCTGAGAAATTACAGGATATGGGGTATGTCATCACCTTTGATCGTGTTGAAACCCTGGTCAACAATGAATTGATCCCGGGCATTGCCGCTTCTGTTCTGAGTGAAGCCATCGGTGATACCCTGGTGAACAAACAGTTGATCATTGGCGGTAGTGATGAAAATATTATTTCGGTAGATGGGTTATTGATCTATTTGGAAGGACCACCAACTGGAGTGGAATCCATGGGTTGGACCAAGGTTGCTGGAGATACTTGTACCTTTGATTGGCGGACCGAAAGTAAATACCCCAGTTTTGTACCCACCGGCCAAGCCTTTGGGGATATCGTTGAAAGTTTTGATGACTGGCGGATTTCAGTTGATTACAATGCAGGAATCGACGCCATTTGGTACGATGCCTTTTGGGGTGAGTATAACGATCTAACCCAGCACCTACCTCTAAAAGTCGAGGTCGTGACCGATCCTGCAAACCCTGTTGATGTTTCTGAAAATGTAATTCTGTGTGATTTCAACCTCTATCTAGCTGATGACAATGAGGCCAGGCCCTGGTTTTATAGTCCCCAAGGTTGGGATCTTGTTCCGGGAGGTAAAGGCTATCTTCCGGGAAGTCCCGGTTGGTATGAATTGCATGTAGATATGCTTATTTTGGAAAAAATTGACGTTGATCTCGTAACCGGGGACACAATTCCCAATTATCTCTATTTGCTCACCAACAACAAGCCAGATGTTTCAATTAATAAGGACATGGAAACTGAAACCATTGTTGCCGTCGCGCCATCTGATGGTGATGAGTTCACGATCTTAACCACCAAACCCTTTCGTCCTGGGATTACCTATCGTTTTAACCCGCTTCAACAGAGTGAAACCACGGATAACCAGTCAACAAATTCACTGGATCAGCTCATTGTTGTACCAGATCCTTACATTGTCACCAATGCCTGGGAGACCAATGAATTTGGGAAACGCTTGATGTTTTCTAATCTGCCTTCGGCCTGCACAATCAAGATTTACACGCTTCTGGGTGAACATGTAGATACTGTAGAACATGGGGGTGACGGTCAGACCAGCCAGGGCTATGCTTTTTGGGATATGCGGACCCGCAATGAACAGTTTATTGCACCGGGAGTCTATCTCTACCATGCCGAGACCCCGGATGGCGACGAAACCCTGGGAAGATTCCTGGTGATCAAATGAGACAATTAATAATAATTCTTAGTTTGGCAACCCTCCTGCAGGCTGGTTTTGATAAAGTAGCCACCACAGCAGCACCTTTTCTTAAAATTGGCGTTGGTGCTCGCGCCATGGCCATGGGAGGCGGTTTTGTGGCTCTTTCTGATGACGCTTCCGCCTTGTATTGGAATCCGGCCGGCATGACCAGCTCACAAGGCCTTGCTGCCATGGCCAGTCATAATGACTGGCTGCTGGATATTGCCCATGACTATGTTGGTGTAGTTCTCTCAGGTCGCAGTAATGAGCGATTTGGCGTTTCTATAACCAGCCTCACCATGGGTGACCAGCCCGTTCGCACACTGGAAAATCCGGATGGTACAGGTATCAACTACGGAGTTATGGATCTGGTTATTGGTGCCAGTTATGCTCGCCAGATCACAGACCGACTTTCCTTTGGTTTAACCGGAAAATATATCCAGTTGACCGCCTACAATGAAACAGCTTCGACTATGGCACTTGATATTGGTTCTATTTTACGGACAGATTTTCATGGACTCAAAATTGGAATGGCTCTCTCCAATTTTGGAGGAGATATTCGCTTTAGTGGCCGGGATCTCATTGTCAAAGCAGATATTGATGAAGATATCGAGGGCAACTATAATTCTGATGTGGACCTCAGGACCGAGCCCTGGCCGTTACCCCTGATGATTCGGATCGGAGTAAGCATGGATCTATTGGGGACTGGAGATGCTTTGATTCCCAATGATTTTTCCCGACTGACAGTAGCTATTGATGCTGATCATCCCAATGATGGACCTGAACATTTGAATTTAGGTGCCGAATTTTCTATTAGGGAAATGATCTTTGTCCGGGGAGGTTATCTCCATAACTATGATCAGGAAAATTGGACTTTAGGTGCTGGTGTAAAACTTGATATCGCCGGTCTGGGAGAAATCAGGCTTGATTATGC
>JAOZSM010000127.1 GCA_029939675.1 Fidelibacterota bacterium | reverse complement strand
AAGGCACAAAAATTTTGGGACAAGCAAGCAAAGAGATATGATTATAGTGAAAGACAATTTGAACCTGTTTTTAAAGAAGTGGTTTCCAAAACAAAAGAATTTCTAGATACAAGTGATTATGTAATGGACTTTGGTTGTGCAACCGGGACAAAAACTTTAGAGCTTGCTATGGCAACCAAGCAAATACATGGAATAGATATCTCAGATGAAATGATTAAAGAAGCTACGAAAAAGAAAGATGAATTAAAGATTATGAATGCTTCTTTTACTCGAGAGGACATATTTAATGATACTTTTGAAAAAGTGTCATTTGATAAAATTATTTCTTATGGAGTTATCCACTTATTAGATAATAAAGAAAAGGTCATTCAAAGAATACATGAATTATTGAAGCCAGGTGGTTTATTTATTTCTACAACAGCTTGCTTAAAAGATAAAATGGCTTTAAAAAACAGATTAGAATTATCAGCATATCTTATAATTAAAAGACTTGGGGTTTTTCCTTTACATTTAAATATATTTACGACTTCTGATGTAGAGAAACTAATAAGTAGCCAGAATTATAGTTTAGTTAAGGCCGAAAAAATATTTCATGGCATAACTATCAGCTTTATCGTAGCAAGAAAACAATAGGACTAATATAAAGTACTTTACATAACGAATGTATATACACAATAGGCGAAAGAGCACTAACCCGCTTGAGACCTAACAACAGCGCCCAATAATCCCAAAATTTCAAAATCTTTTTAAAATGGTCACTTTTTAGTGATATCTCGTTTTTTAAGACTAAACTGAAATTTTGGTTGATCTATAATTCTGACCTCGCTAATTGTGCCGTCATCAGATATATAAATAGCTTGTTTTTCCGTCGACAAACACCACAATTTATCATTGTGAGTGAGCATGTTACCCTCCCAAGACAATCCTTCTTTTAATCGTTTGGGAAGAATTAGCTGATCGCCCACAATATGAATCCACACAGAAGCAGTTAGTAGTGATGGGAAGGTCTTAAAATCTGGTCTTATCACAATGAAGTTTGGCAGTTCAGTAATTCTCCATAAAAGATTGTTCTTTGAGACCAGAGCCGGTAAACCATACACATCTGTTGAAAAATTCAATGTTTCAGAAAATGTTCTCCAACGGTTGTGACAATGAAAAGTCCACGATTCTAACTCCCTGCCCAGCATGGACCAAGATTTTCCTCCATCAATGGTAAGAGCAGATACTTTATCATCTTTTTTCGGGTTGGCATCAATTCTGATATCACCATTTACCAGACCTTCACCGAATTGACATGGTAGCGTTGGCGTCCCAACCTCAGGAGCAGTCTGTAGCTGATAATGGATGTGGGGGACTGGTGAACGACCGGAATTTCCGCACCGCCCTAAAATCTCACCCCGACCAACTCTCTGCCCCGGAAGTACAACGATACTCCCCTGCATAAAGTGGCTGAGTTCACTAAATTCGCCATTTTCATGATCAATGATCACGTAATTTCCCCAATTCCGCTCCGTATCAACTATCTGCAAAGGGTTGTCCACAACAGTATTCTCCAGGCTGTAGATAATACCAGGTGCCGGGGCCAACACCGGTAAACCCCAGGCATAATAGTCGGTTAATTCAGTACCAAATCCTTTGGATTGATGATTTCTCACATCCCGAACAACAAAATCCCAGGCATATTTGCCAACTCCCTTATGGGTCCACTCGCCATCATTGCCCTGCAGGATAGACCATTCACCCAGGAATGGGAATGTAAGGATAGTCTTCTGTTTGGACTTTTGCCGGGACCATCTTCGATACCAACGCAAATTTGTCTCAGGGCTCTTAATTAAGTATAGGGGAACAGGAACAAGTCGCAGAGCAGCTATAGATTCAGGGCGCATCTTCAAAGGAAAGAGAAAAAGGAGTGTTACAACGTTGAATGCAAAGACCAGTGGAGGTAAGTGCGATGACACCAGAAGAGTACTCATTGCAATATCAACTAAGCCGGTGGTTATCACTGCTAAACTCACAAAAAAGAAGGCATGGCGGTTAGCAATTACAAAAAATCCACCCAGAGCCAGTGAGATCAACACATAGTTCAAGCCATGGAACCCATCAAGCGATGAATGCAGAAAAGCGTAGGTAAACATGCCCAGTAATCCACCCCAGAGTCCAAAAAGCAGCGAGATCCTTGAGTACAAACCAATGGCAATCATTACCAGTACACCTGATAGCAGATTGTTTTGAAAGATGATGCTGCCAAACATTTTGAGGTATTCAAATAGTTCTAGAGGAAAGATATCAAACAGCCACAAGTCTATGCTTTTTAAAAACCCAATCGATAGTTGATGGTCTACAGATCCATCAACGATATTGGAAGAAAGCAGCAGTAGCCAAATTACAGCCATAAAGGGCAGGCTTAAAATTGGCAAGTCATATTTTGCAAAGTAATGTGCCAGTGCAACTGAAATCACGGCACTGATTCCGGAACCAACGATGAGGAATATCCATATTCTCACGGAGGGTTCTGCATACTTTCCCAGTGCCAGGCCAATGAGAATTCCACTCACGCCGAAGATACCTGCTTGCCAGGCATCTTTATTGGCATGCATCCATCTTGCCATAAGGGTTGAGACAAGGTTTCCGGCTAATCCCATCAATCCAACAACTGGATGGTAAAAACTAGCAAATAAGATCAGAGCTGCCGGTAGAGGGTGAGGTGAGAAGGCCAAAACTCCATAGGCTTGGAAGCTTGTCCGAAAGATTTGGCTCAGTTGATTTGCTACTGCGTTCATATTATAATGTTTTCATTTTAAGAATCTTCATGGAGGACAATAATCTGGATAGCGACGGAAGCAATAATACCATATGTACGTCCAACCGTCACTAAACCGACCCACCCCTAACCCCCTCCCGGGAAGGGACTTAATACGTTTTTATTTGACATGAGCTGCAAATATTTATCACGTCAAATCATTCATTAGAGCCTGAAGCAAATAACCACTATTATTTTGTAAATGTATCCGGTACTTGCTCAAATTCCTGAACATACTCCCGCGTCTCAGCTTTTTTGATGACATGTACTTCACCATCCTCAATAGCTATCACGTTGGGTCGTAAATAAATAAATTGCCAGCTCTGACTAATGTTATAAGCTCCCACATGTGGAATAACCAGTAAGTCTCCCCGGCGGACTTGTGGGACTGAAGCACTTTCCCGTAACACGTCAATGTTCATACAAAGTCCACCATAGACAGTTGTATCCTCAATCATAGAGCCGGAATCCTGACCGGTCTGGAAATTGTAGGAATACCATTGCACAGAAGACAAAATATTCATGCCTGCATCCAGTACGATCCCCCTACCACCATTCGGCATGCGTTTCTGTGCTGCAACTGAAGTGATGAGAGAAAAGGGCTCATCTACCAGAGCGCGACCTGGTTCCAAAAAAAGTTTTGGCGCATCTTCTGCCGCAAAAGGGCCATTTAGCAGGATGGGACAAATTGTTTCAGCATAGTGATCATATGTTGGACAGGTCTGTTCAGCTGGTAACCAGGCCCAGTTCAACGTATTATGCGAAGCGTATCCACCTCCCATGTCCCAATATTTCAGCGTTACACCTAACTGTTCCTTGATGTATCTATAGAACTCTACCATCCCCTGGGCGGCTCGTGAGTATATGGTCAGATCATCTATATAGGTGCCCACATGAATATGTAACCCAACAACTTTTAGTTTGCCACTTGCCAGGGCTCGTTTCACTGCTTCAAAAGCATGACCAGCCTCAAGATTAAATCCGAATTTATGCCAGGGGGGACTATTCAAATCCATGTTAATGCGTATCCCTACCTCTAACACAGTTCCCAACTCTTCTGCAATATCTTCGATAACCTGCATTTCATCATAGTTATCAATGTTTACCAGGGCTTTTTCAGAAAAGGCTCGCATCAATTCAGCTTTGGTTTTGTAGGGGCCATTGAAGATGATATTTTCCCCAGCCATATTTAGATTTCTGGCAATATCATATTCGAATCCAGATACGACTTCGGCCCAGGCACCCTCTTGATGCAGGATTGAGCAGACAGCTTTCATATAATTTGTTTTATATGAGTAGGCGATCTGGGCTTTTGGATAGCGGGTCATAAAGGCCCGACTCATATCCCGGTAATTATCTCGTAATTCCTGCACATTGAGTACAAAGAGGGGCGAGCCATAGTTCTCAACCAGTTCTTTTACTTCATGACCAACCAGGCGATTCATGGGCACGGTTGCAGGTGGTCGACCATACTTGTTCATGACACCCACAGTGTGTCGGATGATCGTTGGCTTAGAGTAATGTCTTTTTTCAGTCATGGTGTAGTCATCAGTTCTTATTTTAAGGTTTAATAGTGACGATCCCGCAAAAAGTAGTTGAGAAAACATAGAATGCACACTAAGTACATTAAACACAACCACATATCACAAACAGGTCTAATTTTATAAATATCAACATTATGCGTCTCTGCGGCCTCTGCGAGAGGAACTTTTTGCGGGGGCATCAATAGTGGAGCTCACCGCCAGTAGTTAACTTTTCCAGCCATTCAATAGGACATATCAGATCAGTGGCATGGCGGACAAATGTGACGCCAGATTTAGCATTGGGCAATGGTTGGACATCTTTACCAAGTGCAAGATCAACGACCATCTTTGGTAAATTCTGGTTTGCTCCCGTTCCCAAAAAGATCCAGGCCGGGAAGCGAGGATTGATTTCGAGCAAGTGCATTTTGGCAGTGTTCTTCTCCTGGAGAATCTCGATTTCACACGGTCCAGCCCATTTTAAATCACGTATAATCTTCTTTGACAGATCGAAGAGTTGGTCATTTTTCAGCGTGATAGCAGCCCAGGCTTTTCCCTTATCGGTTATCCGGGTTTTTCGGATTGGTAGAGCGCCCAACATGCCACCTTTGCCATCACCGACACAACAAACATCATATTCATCGGCATCAATCATTTGCTGAAGAATAACAGGATAGCCCCATTTTTGGCGCATCTCGTTGAAATAGTTTATCGTGTCTTTATCATCCCGGCATTTATGGGCCTCGTAGAAGGCTCCTTTCACCATGAGGGGATACCCGATTTCCTTAATGGCTTTGTCCAATTCGCCGGAATCTTTTACCGCATAGGTCTTGGGAGTATCAATCTCAAGCTCTTTACAAAAATCAGCAATATTAGGCTTGGAAATTCGTTTGGTTGCTATCGAATCCGGTAGAAAAAGGCTAATTCCATGCTTCCTTAATTCAGGCTCCAGATGCTGAAATAGAGCCAGCTCACTATCCAGAGTCGGTATGATTACATCCAACCTGGTTTTGGAATGAATGTAGAGCAATCGCGCCAAAATCTGCTGTGTACCGCTATTGGGATAAGGAATCATATAGGCGTGGTCCAACAGATTCTCATCATACACGCCCGTGTCCATGACATCATAAGCCAATCCGATAATCTCACCATCCCAGCCTTCAGGATGTTTTAGACTGCGAATTACACCTATTCCCGGTGCCGGATTATCGGTTGCATGAAGTCCGGTTATACCAACATTGATACCCATCAGTGAATTATCCGGGCTTCTTTTAACTGCCGGAAGAAATCATCCACATCCTTGCGGGCGATATCTTCAGCAACTTCAAATTCACTGGTGACCAATTCTACCAGATTGTTGGCATGGCTCCCATCTTGAATCTTTTGGAAGATGAACCGACCTGTTTCGTTAAGGGTGTAGGTTAAACCAGTCCCATGGTCAAACAGAAAACCACTTTCACTTAAAGTGAATTCAGAGTGAAGAAAACTGTCCATACTATATTATCTCCCTGTCTTTACCTGTATGTCTCAAGACAAACAAACTTGACGTCCTCGTAAAAACTTCCTCTCGCAGAGAACGCAGACGCAAAGTGCTATTAATTCGAGTTTTCAAAGGTCATCTCTATAACCTCAACAATATCAGCGTGTATCCGTGTAAATCTGCGGCATATAAATTAAGCAGGTTAGGTTACTCATTGCTTATCGTACCCCTTCATGACATTAAGCAACCCTGATTTATACACAATCAGTTTATCAAAGTGAAAGCCATTCGTTTTGCACCAGTGACAATAGTCAAGCGTGCAGTCAATTTTATCAACTTTAGCTCCCCAGATGGCAATCTCAAAACTTCCTCCCAATAGGGGTTGATCTACTTCGATTTCGAATGAGAAATCCCCCTGTTCCAAATCGATATGACTATGGCGTCCACCTGTTATTGGATCTGATACATTGTAAGGATAAAGGGATATTCCCAACCAGCCGATCTCCTGAGCTAAACTTCCTGCAATCTGAATTTTTGTTGGCCAGCCATGATCTGAGCTGACTACAATATCAACTACAAGTTCTGATTTATCCTGGGACCATATCAAACTCAGAAATAGAAATAATATTCCTGCTCGCTTCAATAATTGCTTCATTAAAATCTTCCCTGTATTCCCATCGAAAAGTAATCCACTGTGTAGCTCGTATTTTCAACTTGATCGAATTCCAAATCCACCACATCATATTTGTGGTGCGATAATAGTCCGGTTATCGTCCAGTTAGTTGCGAAACGATATGAAAGTTTTAGACCGGCTAAACGTCTCAGTATATCGGGGTTATTGTTAAGGATCAATAAATCTGGATCGATAGTATAACGACTTTTTCCTATAGCTGCATTCAGGTTTAATTCTAAAGCAGGAGCTGGCCACCAACGCCAGGATCCATGAAATGACTGTAGCAGCTCATCATTAATAGATAGGAAAAGTTGCCCCAGACTAACAATATGGCTACCTAGTTGCTTGCTCAAAGTATATGACAACTGGGTGATATCCTGTCTTGCATAGTATTGATAATTACCGCTGAGTGTGTCGCCAGGATAGGGGATAAATCCAGTTGAATCAGGAGGATAAATTATATTATACTGTAAATCAGAGTAGTAATTATACTGTGATTGAAGCGCGGAAAGTGAATACCCGAACCAGGGGAAGTCCCCTAATAATAAGATTCCTGCTACCCAACCGTGATGGTAATCCTCATAGCTATCTTCAGCAATCGAGAATATGTTGTTTCCCGAAGTTTGCCAGGTAGTGTCAGTAAGAATTGTCACCAAGGGTTTTGATTTCATTAAACCAAATATTGTCCCGATCTGTAGATAACTTTTGATCCAGAATTTATCTTTTACAAAAATATTAAATTGAGAATAGGAACTGGAATCGGACTTTATTGCCAACGATTCGTAAGAAACTGAAAACTGATCTTTATTATGTTTATCCAGCGCCAGATATGTAAATGCGGAATGAGAAGTCTGACCGGAAGCGTAATCCCCATTGGTGTAATAGCCACCTATTGAAAGATTCCAGGGATAGAGCGCAGTTGAAAGATCACCCGCACCAAAGCTGGTTGTGGTTAACAGAGCTCCATAGATGAATAACAAACTAATCTTATGTGATAGAGCCATTATTTTGGTCTTATTTAAGCAGTACTATGGGTCGTGAGCTCATACCCATGTCAGTAGTGATTCGGCAGTGATACAAACCCGAGGGTAGTTTGTGTCCGGTATAATCAACACCCCGCCATTTTAATTCATGATTTCCAGGAGCCAACTGGGCATAATTCATCTGGTAAACCAATTGTCCCAATGAATTGTAAAATTGAAGGTCGACATCTGTAACCGATTCCAAAAGGATGGGAATGGTAGTACTTGGGTTGAAAGGATTGGGATAAAGCGGTTTCAAGGTGAAGCTATTACTAATAACCTTGCGATCAGGAGATGATTGGACTGTATTCCCAGTATTCCCATAAACAAATAGACTGGAAACACCATTACTGAAGTCATACAGGTTAAAGAGGATGTCATTCATTTGGTCATTATCAACATCTCCGACATAAGGTCCTATGAGATAACCATTAATATCACTGAGTGACCACTCCACCGCACCTGTAGTTCCATCAAGAATGTGTAAATGGCTAGTATAAGTGGAATCAGCTGGGTTCCAGACATTTCGACCAAATATGAGTTCCAGAGAATTATCAGCGTCCATGTCAGATACTTCGATGTAGTTGAAAGTACCAGAATATTCAGCTGAGCTCCAGGTAGCGGTTTCACCATATATTGGGTAGGAGGATATTTTCATGCTGGCCGGTTCAGTTGTGGTATAATTAATAACGATGGCCTCTTTATTGCCATCCTGGTCCAGGTCATATATTTGCCACAGGCTAATATACTCATGGCTGGGAATGTTTAACTGCCAGACGATGGAATAGTCCTGGGCACCATCGTAAACAGTCATTCCATTCCCCAGAAACTTGAATACCTCAGATGTGCCGTCTGCATTTAAATCAATAAATAGAATGCCTTTTTCAGAAACGCTCTGTTCAACTGACCATTTTTCAGTGAACTGCCCCCAGACTATCGAGTTGAACATAACGATCATGATCATCACTTTTAATAGTCCCAGAGATAGTTTTTCGGGTGAATTTGAAATAATTAACTGCACAGCTTCTTCATTTGATGCTCTTTTGTTCTCCAATTTTCTTCCCTTGTCGTGTTTCTCTAAAAAA
>JAOZSM010000126.1 GCA_029939675.1 Fidelibacterota bacterium | reverse complement strand
TTTAATCGTGGGTGATTACAAATCCGAAAAAGCGAAAACCGTTTCAACGGTTTAATAAAGGAAAATTAACCCCCTCCCGCCAATCACCTCTAAATCAAAATAACTTGTCACTTTAGAGTCATTATTTCATCAAAGAAATACTCCCTTTTGCCTTGACAGGTCTAGGGTCTAAAATTAATTTCGCTGGCTTTGGGTCAACTACGATCTGAGCAGTAAGAGCAGGAGCCTATGGCAAAGAAAGTTAAACGGATCGGTGGAGACACAAATCGCAGCCTCAGTAAGTACTTGGAGGAGATTGGTCAATACGAACCTTTAGATCCAAAAGATGAAATTTCATTAGCCCAGCGGGTTAAGCAGGGAGATCGTCTGGCACTCAAAAAATTAACTGAAGCCAACCTGCGTTTCGTAGTCTCTGTGGCCAAAGATTATCAGGGTCAGGGTCTCCCTTTGACCGATTTGATCAACGAGGGCAATCTGGGACTGATCAAAGCTGCTGAACGGTTTGATGAAACCCGTGGGTTCAAATTTATCTCTTACGCAGTCTGGTGGATTCGCCAGTCTATTCTCCAGGCTTTGGCTGAGCACTCAAGAATTGTTCGTCTGCCCCTCAACCGGGTGGGTACCATTTCCAAGATATCCAAGACCTCTGATCGTCTGGAACAAAAACTGGAACGGACCCCCACTGAGCGGGAAATCGCCAAAGAGCTGGATATGGCTCCGGAAGAAGTGGCTGATGCCATCCGGATTTCCAAGCGTCACCATTCACTGGATGCCCCTTTCCAGGAAGAAGAAAAAAATTCACTCATGGATGTGATCGAGGATGAGCACCAGGACTCTCCCGATTTCGATCTCATGTCTGATTCCCTTAAAAAAGAAATTCGTTCCGCCCTGGATACCTTAAAGGATCGGGAACGGGAAGTTATCCGAATGTATTTCGGCATTGATCGTGAGTATGCGCTGACCCTCAATGAAATTGGAGAAGAATTTAACCTGACGCGGGAACGTGTTCGTCAGATCAAGGAGAAGGCCATCAAGCGTCTCCAGCACAAATCCCGTAGTCGTAAACTGCAGACCTATCTAGGTTAATATTGGAAGGAGGTGAGATCGCACTATGCCAGTTATGGTTACCGTAAAACGGGATGAACCGTTTGAAAAAGCCCTGAGGCGTTTCAAAAAGAAATATGAAAAAGCCGGCATTCTTAAAGACGTTAAGAAGAACTCCTTCTACTTAAAGCCTACAGAAGAACGTCGTTTACGCCGTGCAAAAGCTGCTAAGCGTGCTCGTCAGACGCGTCCGAGATATTAAATCTTAGACATTTGCTGAAAATTAAAAAACCCCGGGTTCGTCCTGGGGTTTTTTTGTCATCCATATCCTATTCGTTTTGCTCTGATACAAATTTTGTCTCTCTCGGTGGTCAGGCTTAATTCAGCGTAGCTTCTCTGATTCTATTCCGCCCATTCCAAACCTAACCACTTCTTAAACACCAGTTTCTGCTGATCCGTGGGTTCTTCAACCTGGCTCACTGATTCGATGGAAGTTGGCGTAAATCCGACAGTCACATGAATATCCTGTAAAATACCATTTCGGCTCAACGTGCAGACAATTCGGTCTCCCGGAACTTTTTCACCAAAATATTTAGGGGTGGTTGACTTAACCCGAAAGCCATCAATAGCAATTAGTTCATCATTTACATTGAGCCCGGCCTTCCAGGCTGGAGAGTCTTCCAATACCCGCGTAATTACCACCTTGCCCGCCTGATCCTGAAACGTAGTTCCCAGCCAGGCACTTTTCTCAGTAGTTGAATCAAGTGCCAGTCCCGCCAGTTGAAAAACTTCAGCATAAGGTAGGGGCTCCAAGCCAAAGACATATGACTTAAAAAAATGCTCCAGATCTAGTCCACTCAGCTTTTCGCAAGCCAATCGAACATCCCTGGAAGAATAGCCCTTATGATTCAAGGCAAAGTCCTGATATAATTTTAGCATCACATCATCAAGCTTGGCTTTTCCATCAGTGGCTGCGATGATCTTTATATCCAGTAAAAGCCCCAACAGATGACCCTTGTTATAGTAGGAAACCGTTGAGTTTTGTGAATTCTCGTTACGACGATAAAACTTGATCCAGGAATCCCAGCTGGCTTCAGTAACTGACTGATGCAGCTTACCGGGACGGGATTCCAGAGCATTGATTTCACCCTTAAGCACCTGCAGATAAGCTTCCTTGTCGCTTAACCCAATCCGCTGCAGGATCAATTCGTCATAATAGCTGGTAAAACCCTCTGCCATCCAAAGTTCATCCAGGTAATTCTCATTATCATAGTCAAACGTGGCAACACCTCTGGGATAAATACGCTTCACATTCCAGGTGTGAAAAAATTCATGAGTCACCAGTCCCAGAAAACGTTTATAGCGCTTTTCATTGGTGAAAGACCAGCGCGGAATAAAATTGACTGAAGAATTGGCATGTTCCAGACCACCATAACTTTCTTCAACATGAAAAATAAAATTATAGTGGTCATAGGGGAGACCGCCAAAAATCTTTGCTTCTTCCTCAATAATCCGGGTAAAATCAGCAACCAGGACTGAATCCACATAATTACTGGCTCCGTAAAGAGCCATGAGATGTGGTTTCCCCAAGACTTCAAACTCAATCACATGTTGATTCCCCAATTCCAGCGGTTTATCCACCAGTTCATCATAATTATTCGTGCTGAAATTAACATTTCCGGGTTGATTGAAGGGTTCCAGAGCGGTGGTGATGGTTGACCATGATTCCGGCAGATCAATCTGTAGATGATGTTTACGATTCTGGTTTTTCTGCCAATACATCAGTACGCTGGCTGGAACGACCAGGGCATGATCCGAATTCAAATAGCTGGTCCGCACACTGTGTTCAAATGCGTAAACCTTATAGGAAATGATGATATCCTGTCCCCGCTTACCTTTGACCTCCCAGTGATTTTTGTCAAGCTTCCTGATCTTCAATGCAGTTCCATCAGTACTTTGTGCACCAACATTCTGGACATTTTTGGCATACTCTCGCACCAGGTAGGAACCGGGAGTCCAGACCGGCAGGGCTACAACCTGTTTGCCTCTACCACCCTCCAGACGCATTTCTACTTCAAACAGGTGGGTCTGCGGTTCCGGCATGGACAGCTTATAATGAATACTTTTGGCGCTAACTCCCACAGTGAGCAGCATGATCAGAACAGTAGTTTTTATGGTAGTATACATGAAGATCCCCTAAGGTTTAATTTGACCCGAAATATGCGATGCATTTGAGGTAGAGCAAGAGTTGAGTGTTTTGATTTTTGGGAGTAGAAGCTCACCAGGCGGGGATTCCCAGCTTCACTTTTCAACTAAACCGTGACAAGTAAATCCCCGCTTGGTCATTAGTGTGCTTATTTGGCTCAATTCTCCGTTACAAAATCCAGTATGACTATCAGAATATATATTGCTTAAAAGTGAGATTCTTCCACGACATTTTTTTATAACTCTGCCCAAAATGTTAGACTTTGACAGTAACCCCCAGCCTTTTCAGGCCTTATTTTCCAGTCATTGTGAAAATCATATCCCAATACCGATTCAATAGCTTTATTTTTCTGCTGCTCATTAGTACGAGTCTACAAGCTGAGATTATCTATGAGTCTGGAAATCTCATGGAATTTATGGGGGGGGAATCATCTACAACCGCTTATGACAATTACGTAAGTCATGTATCCGAAGGAATCGCTTCCGTCGGCTATAATGATTACGGTCCTGACTGGGTTGATGTCCAGACCAACGGTTTTGGCAATTATCGGGTCATACCAGAATTTGGATATACTTTACAACATTGGCGCAATATCTTTGAAGCCCTCCTGGTTGGTGATTTGGAAGCCGTTGATCAGATGTTGACTGATTCCCTGGAAACTTTTCATTATGATCTTATTGAGTATCAGGACATGCTCTATAACCGGACCTATTATATGATTCGGGAAAGATTGGATCTATCCTACCAGGATGCGAATCAACCCCTGGTATTCGGTGATGAAGTCCATGGAAGTTTTGCCAATGGCTGGGGCTTATTTATCCTGAACCCGGAAGCAGCTCGACAACATGTTCTGGTGGAGATTCCTCATCCCAATGATGATTTTATCTCTCCTTATTTTGGGGTAGAGATGTTTCTTCAGACCGATGCCTTTGCCTTGATGATCTCCGGTGCCGGTCGAGAAGTGAAGTGGACTGAATATCCGCCCTATTCAAACAACAAAAGCATATCGGATCCTTCCCGCAACGAAAACACCGTTTTTCAGATGTTCCATAAGGTGTTGTGTGATTCTCTCATGCAAATCGGTCCTCACTCACCCCTGGTCCTGCACACCCATAGTTTCGATGATAACAGCGCTCATGCTGATTTTCAGAGTATTGTGGTTTCGGGTGGCTGGGATGCCGGCAATGCCAATAAACCCATCCGGGATCTATCCGATGACAATCTTGACCTGATAAATTTTACCGCTGAATATCCCATTCCAGCCGGGGCTTATGGGGACCATCCAGCATTACGGGTTGATGATTACTACCGAATTCATTATAACGGCAGCCTGCTTTACCATGGAGCAAATCAGAATTATGAAATGCCCCACACCTACACCTTGTTGGGTCCCAATACGGGTGTCCAGATGAATTATTTGCGTCAGTTTTTTGACAATGGGGAAGTTTACGAGCCCTGGGTCCAGATCGAGCTTTTCGAGAAGCCCATGCTCTTTCAAGATATGAACATGCCCCTGACCGAGCTTTATGCGGGTGAGTATCCCAGTTCCTACCAGAATTACAGTATTCTCATGGACTACTACCAGCCCTTCATTGACGCCCTGGAAGCTTATCTCCAAAACTGGGGAAGTGTCCCGGACACAACGCCACCCGAAGCCATTGATAACTGGCGAACTGCTTTTGATGGACAAACCTATGTAAGCCTGGAGTGGGATCCTGTTTTCGATACAAACCACAAGACCTATCGCATTTATTATGATACGGACAGCCTGACTCAAGTCTCACCCTATCTGGATGCGTTCTCAGAACCCCGTTTGTTTAATCCGGCAACAGCTAACCATATTTTTGCTGATCTTAATCCCGCTGACAATTATGTGTTCCAGATTCAGGCTTTGGATCATTTCGAGAATGTGGGTCCCTTGAGTGCGGTTATTACTGATAGTCTTCCGGGGCATGAGTCCATCTATGTGCTGGAAAATTTTGATGACGGCGAGATTATTCTGGAATCATATTCTGGTGAGGATAATCATCCAGATATGTGGGAACTCAATGATGAACGCACCTTTATGGGCTCTCCCTTTTCTTTAAAACTTTGGGGAAATACCTGGAAATCGCAGAGTATTGACCCTTATCCCGTTGAGCCAGCCAGTGTATTTCAACTTGCTGTTTATGTTGAGCATCTGGGGGAGATTCAGGGCATTGCCTTTCAGGATCCCCAGAACACTCTTTTTTATGCACTGGATGGATCTGAACAGCTGGATATTGAGGAGTGGATTACTGTTTATCAGGGTTATTTTGCTGAAGATGTCTGGAATCTTTTTCGTCTGCCTATTGGTGATGACTGGTTTGCCCGATTTGATTATTATCCTCAACTTACCAATATTATTTACATAAATGACCGGGATTCAGACCCCAATGCCCGAGTTTATTTCGATGAGTTTTTTGATATCACCAACTCAATCGCTTTTGCTCCTGAAGTCAGTATCGGATATACCCACAGACAGGTCTATCGCAACCAGGCTCACCAACGCAGTGTTGATGTTAACTTTAATGCTATGGTTAATGATGCCGATAGCGACTCCCATACCTATTTTTGGAATTTTGGAGATGGTGAAACAAGTGAGTTGAGTGCTCCAATTCACACTTTCCTGGTGGAGGATGATCATAACTATACTGTTATGCTTCAGGTACAGGATGAATCCAACAATTGGGGACAGGCGATCGTAGAGATCTCTGTGGATGATGGTGAAAGTTCATTTCCCCTGACCATGAATTTTGTGGGTGATATTATGATCGCCCGCCGTTATGAAGATGCTGGAGGGATTCTGGAAACCAGTGGTGTCTCAGCTATTTTTGAACCAACCCAGACTATTCTGGGTGATGCAGCAGACCTCACCATTGCCAACCTGGAATGCGCCATGACGATTGATGGGGAAGAACATCCCACTAAGTCAGTGGTCTTCAAGGGCCGGCCAGAATATGTTACTGGACTTGCCGATGCTGGAATTGACCTGGTAACATTGGCCAATAACCATACCCTTGATTATGGCATTATTGGGCTGCAAACAACCCAGGAAGCGCTAATCCAAAACAATATTCTTTTCTCCGGTTCCGGGATGAATACTTACGAGGCTTACTCACCTGTTTTTACCAATACCAAAGGGGTTGCCATTGCCTGGCTGGCTAATTGTGATCGTACTGGTCAATACAATAATGCCCAACCTTACCTGAATGCTGGATATAATAAACCCGGTTTTGCCTACCTGACTCCTTATTATCTCTTACAGCAAATTAACGCAGTCAGTGATATCAGTGATTTGGTTGTTATGGAAATGCACGCCGGCAGTGAATACTCTTCAGAACCGGGTGCCGGCTATGACAGCTTTGAATTTGGCGTCGGTATCCCCGCTGAAGACTGGATTGCCCCCAGAGAGATTACTGAAAACATGGACCTTCCCCAGGATAGCGATGAAGACGAAAACTATTCTCCCTTACTGGATGTACCCCACATGTGGGATCGTGAGATCCGCCATTTTGCCATCGATTCCGGATCTGACCTGGTTATAGTTCATCATCCCCACATCATTCAGGGTTTTGAGGTATATAACGGTAAGTTGATTGCCCATTCCTTGGGAAATTATGTTTTCGACCTGAACTATCATGAAACCTTCCCCTCAGTTATTCTTAATGCGGAAATCAACGCAGATGGCTTCGCTGCCTACTCTGCAACTCCCGTTTACTTAGACGATTATATTCCCAGGCCGGCAACCGGGGTCCTGGGCACTCACTTGCTGGATTATCTGGCTAAAAAATCCCGTGCTCTGGACACATATCTTTATGTTGATCAAGAAAATGTCACTGCTTCAATTTGGCTGGATACACTATCGATGCCCCGCACCCAAATTCAAAACAGGCGCGCTTTTAACCTGGAACTGCAAGGCTCTAATTGGATTTCCCCGCCAATTGAAATTCATAAACAGGGGAATCCTTCAGCTCTGACAGCACCAGCGGAACCGGGCTGGGAATACCGACTGGGTCGCGAGCTACTCTGGTACGGCAACATGGAAGACGAGGGTTCCAGTCAGTGGAATACCAACAGTAGTGATGAGTGGCTGGATATCACTGAAGCTTACACAGGAGAGCGTTCCATCGGTCAGCATCGCACCCCTGCCTCAGGTGATAACGTAATTACCAACCTGGAAAATAGAATTCGCGTTAATGCTGGAAAGCTGCATCACATCACAGCTTACCTGAAAACCCAGAACAGCAATAACGCTACAATCCAGATTCGTTACTACACTGGTCGAACTACTTCGAGTGTACTGGCCACCCATTATTTGACTAGTGGTGTCGATGGAACCCACGATTGGACCTATTATCACAACGAAACCATTCCACCCTACAATGCAAATTATTTTGACATTCGCTTAAATACTGATATGCCCGATATGGGTGACGCCTACAGCTGGTTTGATGATGTGCATGTTATCGAGTGGACTGATTGGGGAAGTATGCCAATCTCTCAGATTAGCTCACCCAATGATCTATACTTCCTGCAACTGCGAAATAGCACAATCATAGCTGATCCAGTGGTGGAATTTGTGGAAACTATTTATAACGCTCCGCAGCCTGTGACTGTTGAACTGATCGCCAATGAGACCATTGCTTTGGTTGAAACTGCGATTCAATTTAGTGATCTATCTCAGGGTTTTGTTGGTTGGTGGGAGTGGGATTTTGGAGATGGCCAAAGTAGTTTTGAACAAAATCCAACTCATATTTACAGTGCCCCTGGTTTTTACGATGTGAGCCTGACGATACTGGATAATTTGGGGAATCCTTTAACTCAATCCAAACCTGATTACATCCGGATTTTCTCACAATATCTCCCTGGTGATCTGAATTTTGATGGACATAATACTGTGAGTGATATTGTGGTCCTGGTAAATATTATCATTGGTGAAATAACACCAACGACTCCCCAATATGAAAGCGGGGATGTTAATGGTGATGGGAATATCAATGTCCAGGATTTGGTCTCGTTAGTAAATATTATCCTGTTCGATTAACAATACTCTAAGAAGTTTGGGTCTCGTCACCCCGAGCGGAGTCGAGGGGTATAATACCAAACATAATAACAATCTGCGGTTAACGGACCCACCCCAAACCCCTCCCTGGGGACTTGGTTCGCCTTTGGGCTCACTTACAATTTGGTCTATTCTGCAATTCTGACGCCCCCGCAAAAAGTACTTGAGAAATCATAGAATATACCCTAAATATATTAAACACAACCACATATCGCAAACAGGTCTAAACTCATAAATATCAATACTCT
>JAOZSM010000015.1:7462-27020 GCA_029939675.1 Fidelibacterota bacterium | reverse complement strand
CGTTCTTCATCAAAACTAAAGCGTACAAAACAGGAATCTACATCAGGAACCGGGTGAAAAATGTGACGACTGATATCAAACAGGTATTCAGTTCTGGCGAATAGGGCGGCATAGACCGATAGGATACCATATTGTTTGGAGCCGTGGGGAGCGACCAAACGTTTGCCGACTTCTTTTTGCATTAGAAAATGTACATCGGTGATTTGCTTGTAATGTTCAAAGGCCTGGAGGATCAGAGCAGAGGTAATGTAGTAAGGGATATTTCCGATCAAACGAAAGCTGCCCAGTTCTTCCGGGGGTGTCCACTTGAGAAAATCACTGAATTCATACGAGAGGGCCTCTATTTCTGAAGCAAGTGGTTTGAGATATTCGTCCATGCGGTCATCGATCTCTATGGCGTGTAATTTTTTAACGCGGGGAGCAAACAGACGGGTTAAGGCTCCTGTTCCCGGACCAATTTCAATGAGTGTTTCATCGGCCTGAGGATTTACGGTTCGAACCAGTTTATCCAGAAAGGCTGGATCAGTAATAAAATTTTGACCCCATTTCTTAAGGGAGCGTAAGTCAGGCCTTAAGCCCATTGCAATTCCCCGATATTTGAAATCATAGGCTATTCCAACATAATTGTTGGCAAGTAGCCCACGACTTCAGTCGTGGGAGCCAATGGTTATAATAAACCAAAAAATAATTCCGCATTCCGGGTGGTTGCATCAACAACGTCTTCAATGCTAGTTTGGCGTAATTCAGCAATCTTCTCAGCTATATGAGTTAAGTATTTTGGCTCGTTGGGCCTTTTGCCGCGATGAGGAGCTGGTGTTAGAAAGGGACTATCTGTTTCCAGCATGAGTCGTTCCAGTGGCATCCTGGCTGCTACATCCTGGACCAGTTCATTCTTTTTAAAGGTCACTGTTCCAGTAAAAGAGATATGGTAGCCCTTCTCGATCAGGGGTTTGGCCATATCCCAACCAGCGGGCCAGCAGTGAAAAACCCCCTTGGTATTCCAGTGTTCCAAAACCTGCTGCAGTACATCCTGGTCTGCTTCACGATTGTGAATGATAACGGGCTTGCCAGTGGCCAGAGACAGGTCTAAATGATCCCGAAAAAAGAGCTTTTGGAGATCAGGTGGTGAGTCATCCCAGTAGTAATCCAGACCGGTCTCTCCGACAGCTACCACCCGGGGGTGTTCCAACATGTCCAGGATATGTTTTTCCCAATTGTCAGGGGCTTTGACACAGTCATTGGGGTGAATTCCCACGGCAGCATAAATCTGAGGATACTTTTCAGCTAATTGGACAGCTATTTCAGAAGTCGGGATATCGATTCCGATAACAACCAGTTTATTAACCCCTTGTTGTTCTGCGGCTTCCAGGACTTCATCAGCTCGCTCCAGAAGAGGCTCGATATTTAGGTGGCAGTGAGTATCTATCATGATAGGGGTTTGGAGCTCAAGGTTATGAAGTCAATAGTCCTAGCAGGGAAGAGGAGCTTTCGGAAGAAGATGTTCATTATTACTTGTGCCAGGTTTTTATCAGTTGCGCTGGTGAAGATTCTTCGCATATACCCAGAAAGACACGGATAAAAGTCCAAAATAACACCTAACGTCTAACTCCCATCCTCTAACGAACCTTGGATCCTGGTTCAACATTCTTCAGGGGAATCAGGGGTGAAACAGTGGTGCCATCATCAGCGGCCAGGATCATACCCTGGGAGAGTTCTCCCCGAATCTTGGCTGGTTTCAAGTTAGTGATGATGGAGACAGATTTACCCACCAGATCTTCTGGAGCATAATGCTCTGCGATACCTGCGATCACCTGGCGCTGCTCAGCACCCAGATCAACCTGCAGCTTCAGCAATTTGTCGGCATTGGGATGTTTCTCGGCCTTGATAATTTTAGCTACCCGCAGATCCATTTTCATAAAATCATCAAAAGTAACCTCAGGCTTTAAATCCAATTTCGCCGGCTCTTCCACAGGGCTTTCCTTGACTTCAATACGGGGAAAAAGACCATCTGTTTTGCCCAGTTTTGTGCCTGGCTTAACATGTCCCCAATCAAACCAGCCCGCTTCGGTCAAACGTGTTTTGGCAGAAGTGCCCATAATCTCAAGTAGTCGTGAAATTTTGTCTGGCATAACCGGGTAAAGATGAACAGCACTAAGGCGCAGAGCTTCAGCGGCATTATAGAGCACGGCTCCAGCCCGGGTCTTGTCCGTTTTGAGTAGCTTCCAGGGGGCATTGTCTTCCAGATAACGATTAATTTCACGTAAGACATCAAAAACATGCGCAATGGCGTAGTTTACCCGCATTTGGTCCAATTCATCTCTGACCTTTTGAGACAAACCAGCAACATGTTGAGCCAGGTCAGCATCAACAGGTTCAAGACTTCCGGGATCAGGCAGCAGATAATCGAAATTACGTCCGATCAGTTTGGTAATGCGGTTTACCAGGTTGCCCAGGTCATTGGCCAGATCAGAATTATAGCGTCCGATAAACCCGTCAAAAGTAAAGCTGGCATCCTGACCGGGGGTCATCTCACGCATGAGGAAATAGCGTAGGGCATCTACTCCATATTTCTCTGAAAGATCCAGAGGGCGTACGACATTACCCAAAGATTTGGACATCTTGGTGTCGCCCATGAGCCACCAGCCGTGGGCGAAGATCGTTTTTGGCAAAGGCAGTTCAGCTGCCATAAGCATGGTGGGCCAATAAACAGCATGGGTTGTGAGAATATCTTTTCCAATGAGATGAAAATCTACGGGCCACCATTTCTTGAATGTTTCGTCAGTATCTGGATAACCGATGGCTGAGATGTAGTTGGTCAGGGCATCAAACCAGACATAGGTTACATATTCATCATCAAAGGGTAGTTCAATCCCCCAGTTCAAGCGTGATTTAGGACGTGAGATACAGAGATCACCGAGTTCTTGTCGCAGAAAACCAAGGACTTCATTTTTGCGGAAAGCAGGTTGGATAAAATCAGGGTTATCATGGATGTAATTGATCAGGTCTTCCTGATAACCAGACATTTTGAACCAGTAATTCGTTTCAGAAAGACGCTTTACATCTCGCCATTCACCTTCTTCATACTCCTTGTCTGTGAGGAAGCGTTCCTCGGCAACAGAATACCAGCCTTCATAAGTATCCTTATAGATCAGTCCTTTATCCCACAGTTTTTGGAGCAGGTAGGATACAACTGATTTGTGATTAGGCTGGGTTGTGCGGATAAACTGATCATAATGAATGTTCAGTGTGTCCCATTTTTCCTGAAAGCGGACGACATACTCATCCACATGCTGCTGGGGATCAACGCCGCGCTTCTCGGCTGCCTGTTGAACTTTTTGGCCATGTTCATCGGTACCGGTCAGAAAGTAGGTCTCATCACCGAGCGCCCGATGAAATCGAGCTACAACATCAGCTAAAATCGTTGTATAGGCGTGACCGATATGCGGTTCATCATTAACATAATAAATAGGTGTAGTAACATAAAATCGGGACATCAGGGATTAGTTCTTTCTTTCATTATTAGCAGAAGCCAGGTGTTTCAGTGCTTTTTTGATGGTGGCCAAGTCATATACCTCGGTACCACCTTGTTCGAAGGCAACAGTACAGCGGCGATTTAAAATGTCATTAGCAACCAAGGTACCCAATCCTTCGGCCATTTCTATTGGAATGCCTGTTGCTGGAAAATCTTTCATGGATTCATGGTAAAAATCCCATTCAAACCGTAGGCAACATTTTAATTTACCGCAAGCACCACTAAGCTTGCTGGGATTGATAGGTAGGTTTTGATCTTTGGCATATTGGGTGGTAACGGGTTCAAATCCATCCATGAAGCGAGCACAACAGAGTTGTTGGCCACAGGGACCCTGACCATCTAACCGACGAGCGTAATCCCGGACCCCAATCTGGCGCATTTCGATCCTGGTTCTGAAAACGTAGGCCAGGTCTTTAACCAATTGACGAAAATCTACGCGTTCTTCTGCGGTGTAAAAAAAGGTCATTTTACGTCGGTCAAGTTGATATTCAACATCGACCAGTTTCATCTTAAGTTTGTTTTTGCTTATGAGTTCCAATCCCTTGTCAAAGGCTTCTGGTTCATCACGCCGATTACTGTAATGGCTTCCAATCTCTATATCATTGGCTTTTCTGATCAACTTTCGAATAGATTCGCCATTCTTGCGGTTGTTGAATTCAGGTTCAGAACTGGGTTGCCGACTGCATCCGTTAGTTTTGTTGCATACCGGCGCCACATTGCCAATATCCTCACCAAGTTCAGTTTCAACAATAACATAATCACCAGAACTAAGCTTTAGATTGTTGGGATTAAGATAGGTTTCCCGGCGGTTGCCTTTGAAACTGACCTTTAGATATCTCAGGTGGTTTGGTTTATCGTCATTGTTTGGTTCGAAACTATGATGTGTATAGCGTGTCATGTTATTTATATCCTGACCGATAAACCGAATAAAAGGATTCGGTTCTATTCGTTTTCGTTCTAGTCCTGCCAGGGTTATCCCTGCAGATGTTTCCGAAGTTCAAAAAATAAGGCAGTTAAGGCCAGCTGCAAATGAACTTTACGCTCCAAAGCATCCTTTGTGCGCTCGATCGCTTTGATGGCCAGGTAACTGTTACAATTTGGAAAAAGTTTATTCATTTGTTGTACCTGAGTAACCCACAGTGCCGTTTCTCCCTCCTTGATCTGGAGGGCAACATCTCTGAAAAAGAGGATTAACAGGGATAGAAATTGTTGGCGGGTTTTTTCATTTTGGTCTTCTGAATCCTTTAATAACAGGACCTGCTTGTGAACCGAGACGAAATCTGTTCTTGCCAGCATATTCAGGGTGGACCGAATTCGATCCAACCAGAAAGTATTATCCTGTTCTGCAAAACGGTGAGCTGCTGCCAGATCACCCATGGCCATACGAGCACTGATTTCGGCCTGAACCTGGTTTACCCCTTTTTTTTGTATAAGATCCTTCTGAATAAACTGCCAACTCAAATCCGGAATATGGTGCAAGGCACAGCGTGAGCGAATAGTGTCCGGTAAACGGTCCGGGTATTCTGTCGTTAGGAGAAAAACAGTTCCCTGCGGGGGCTCTTCTAAAATTTTTAACAAGGCGTTGGCGGCCTCCACATTCATTTTGTGAGCTCGTAAAACAATGACGATCCGAGTGGCACCAGGGTCGTTGGCCAGGTAGATATCCTTGCGTAATTTTCGGATTCCCGAAATACGAATGTCATTAGCGCCCTCGACCTGTAGGTGATAGTAGGGCCAGGCCACTTTTTTTGCCAGCTCCTGATTGATCCGTTCCATTTCTTTTTCTTTGATACCGGAAAAAGGATCGGTATGGCTGGCAGATCTGCGGGGTAGGGCAAAAATCAAATGGAGGGCAGGGTGTTCCAGGTTTAAAAATTGACGACAAGAAATACAGCTACCACACGGCTTAATGTCAGCATTCTTACAGTTAAGAGTAGCTGCTATATAGAAAGCCAGGGCATCTTTGCCAACTCCAGAGTGTCCACTAAGAATGTGGGCATGTCCAAAGCGGCCTGAGTCAATCAGTGTTTTCCAGGTTTGCCGGACTTGTTCCTGACCGAGGACTTGGAATGTTCTTAGCGTTTCAGCCATTTTAAAGGGTCTTCTTTATTTTTGCCTTTCCATACTTCAAAATGCAGTCTTGCTCCATCCAGACTGCCGGTGTCACTAACCTGGGCAATTACCTGATCGCGCAGGACGTAGCCATTTATGTTAACCTGGATATTATCAATATGGGCATAAACCGTGTAATAGCTGTCGCCATGATCAATAATAATGGTGTTGCCATAGCCGGGAATCCAGGTGATAGCTACTACGATTCCATCCAGAACAACTCTAACAGCTTTGCCTTTTGGAGCGGCAATATCAATACCGGGATTACTGGTCACTGTTCCCAGTTTTTTGTTTTTATGAGGGCCGAATTTAGAAGCCAGAGTTCCCTGGACCGGCCAGCTTAAGTTGCGCTTATATTTGGCAAATTCACCTTTGGCTTGATCCATGGTCATGCCCCGCCGCCGAGCGAGCTCACGCAGGCGTTCCTGTTTTTTGTTTTCCAGATCCTGGATCATCCCTTGAATCTTTTTGGCGGCAGTCTTTTTGGTTTTAACCTGCTGCTGCATGCTTTTTCTGGATTTTTTAATCGTCTTTAGTTGGGTCTCTTTTTTCCGTTGTTGTGAGCTTATCTGCTTGCCGGCTTGTTCTTCCTCGTAGATGTTTCGCTTTACCTCACTCAGTCTCCGGGCCAGATTATTTTGACTGCTTCGGTTATTTTTTATCATTGACTGAAGCTCGGTAAGCATCTCATGTTCGGCTTTATTAATGGCTGAAAGATAGGTTCCCCGCCGTAGGACCTGGTTGATATCACCTGAAGTTAAGAGCAGATCAATATCGCGGTTATGCCCCAGCTTATATGCCCGTACTGCTCGCCTGGCTGCTCGCTCCTTCATCACTTGAATTTTTTCATCGGTGGTTTGAATCGTTTCTTTCAAGAGGCCAATTTGGGTCTCTTTAAGGTTACGCTCTTTTTGGAGCTCCCGCTTCAACTGAATGGTCATGGCGATTTGTTTATCCAGTCTCTGGATTTGCTTTAAGGTGGCTTTTTCGTCTTTTTGTGATTTGCTGATCTTTGAGTTGAGCCTATTGATCTCTTTGCGGATCTCTTTCAATTTTTTTGATTGAGAGTTAATGTTCTTATCCAGGTCTTCAGTTTGACCCAAAGAGAACAGGGGTAGCAGGAATGCCAGAAAAGTGAGATATAAAACTTTTTTCATCAGCTTTTAAGGTAAATGATATATAGCAAAACGATACTGCAAAAAGAAGCATGAACAACCCGATTTCACATCTATGCTTAAGTCGTATTTGTCCATAAAGTCAGCACAATATTGGCTGTAAAATTGTTTGCTTTTCAATTCCAACGCCCAATATTCCACGGAATAGTCAGGAAAGTCTAATTTGGACAGAAGTGCTTTGTGTGGGAAACTGCAAAAGAGCCTGACAAGCAGGAAGCCACCTCAGGTGGTATGTTTTAAGAAAGAGGTACATGTACAAATGGCTGATCAACTAGTCAACGGTGTGGTTAAGTGGTTCAATGATGAAAAAGGCTACGGATTTATTCAGCAGGAAGATGGTCCAGACGTGTTTGTTCATTATAGGGCAATCAACTCTGAAGGCCGCCGCTCTCTGAAAGAGGGACAAAACGTTACTTTTAATGTCACACAGGGCGAAAAAGGTCCTCAGGCTGAGAACGTTACTCCCGTCTAATTCTTTTTGAGAATTAAGTTAAGCGCCGGGCTCTTAGGAGGCCGGCGCTTTTTATTTAGACTTCCCGGATATGAGTAATTTGACTAAATTTATGACGAACACAAAAAATCTCTAAAATACTTGCGTAAGTCCCTCCAATCTCTTATAGAAACGCCATTGGGGTAGGCGTGTTTATTCCCCAGGTTGTTGAAGTTAAAACGAGGAGAATTCCCGAAATATGTATAGAAAAGTTGCCGTCGTTACTGGAGCAAATAGAGGTTTAGGTCACGCGTTGACCAAGGCCTTGGCTGAGGACGATTATAAAGTTTTTATGGTGGGGCGTAACAAGATTGAGATTGATAACGCTTCAGCTAAATTGCAGGAAGCGGGATTAAATGTTGAAGGTTTTGAGGCTGATGTCAGTAAATCACGGCATATTACAGCGCTTTCATCATATGTTCAATCTCAGTATGATCATCTTGATCTTTTGATCAATAATGCTGGTGTCATCATCGAGCCCGGTGGTTTAGATAGTCAAGTGACTTGCTTTACCGTGAACCCTGATCTGGTAGAAGAGGCCTACGCCATCAATACAGTGGGTGCCTTACGTTTGATTCAGGTCTTTTATGATATACTGAAAAAAGCGCGTCAACCGCGAATTGTGAATGTTTCAACCGGCATGGCGACTTTAAGTAAAATGGAAGGTGGCTGGCCCGCTTACCGTATGTCCAAAGCTGCCATGAATGCCTTAACTGGTGTTTTAGCGGCTGAGTTTGAGGGAACCCGGATCAAGGTCAATTCCGTGTGTCCTGGTTGGGTAAAAACTGACATGGGTGGACCCAATGCTGAGCGCTCTATTGAAGAGGGCATTGAAGGCATTCTCTGGGCAGCTAAATTGCCACCCGATGGTCCTTCCGGCGGGTTCTTCAGGGATGGAAAACCAATTCCCTGGTAGAAACCTGCTAAAGATTTATTCACTAAACCCCGTGCAATGTCATGGGGTTTTTTATTCAGGTAAATGCAGAATGCATTCACCTGAACAATCCCGGTGTAACCCCGGGGGCGAAAACGGGTTTATGTTTATTTTGTAGAGACCAGGCATACCTGGTCTCTACAAAATCGCAATTAACGTACGCAAGACCCGGATTGCACAGGTAGGCATTGTCAATAATATGATTATCTTGACAGCAATTATCAGATAATGGAGATTCAAAATGTATACGCCAAAACCAGACCGTTATAATTCAATGATCTATAATCGATGCGGGGTTAGCGGCCTAAAACTGCCACAGATATCTTTGGGTCTCTGGCATAATTTTGGTGAAAATGATGATTATGAGAATGCCCGCACAATGCTGCACAGGGCCTTTGATCTGGGTATTACCCATTTTGATCTGGCTAATAATTATGGACCTCCTTATGGTGCAGCTGAAAAGACTTTTGGGGAAATCCTTAATCAGGATTTTAGGGCTTACCGGGATGAATTGATTATTTCAACCAAAGCGGGCTGGGACATGTGGCCAGGACCCTATGGAGACTATGGGAGCCGAAAATATCTGATTGCCAGTATTGATCAGAGCCTCAAGCGTATGGGGCTTGAATATGTTGATATCTTTTATCATCATCGTCCCGATACGGGTACTCCCCTAGAAGAAACCATGGGTGCTTTGGATCAGGTCGTTCGCAGTGGTAAAGCATTATACATTGGCATTTCTTCTTATAATCCAGAACAGACGAGACAGGCGGCCAGGATTTTGAGAGACCTGGGAACACCTTGTCTAATTCATCAGCCTAAGTACAATATGTTTCACCGCCAGCCCGAAACAGACCTTATGGATATGCTGGTCAAGAACGGTATTGGTTCGATTGTATTTTCACCTTTGGCTCAAGGGTTACTGACAGATCGGTACCTCGATGGAATTCCTGCTGATTCCAGAGCAGGTAAAGACAAACGTTATCTAAAACCGGAATATATAAAGCCGGAGTTTCTGGAAAAAGTGCAGGCTTTAAGCATTATTGCCAAACATCGTGATCAAACCATGGCCCAACTGGCCCTTGCCTGGGTGTTGCGTTTAAAGGGCGTAACCTCTGCCCTGATAGGTGCTTCAAGAATCTCACAGATTGAGGATGCTGTGGGAGCCTTGGAAAATCTAAGTTTTGATGAATCCGAGCTCACAGAAATAGAGCAGATTTTAAAGGGTTAGAGACGTAGCGTTCTACGTCTCTACTTGATTAATATCAATTTTTGAATTATAGTCTCATTCTTGGTTCTAATCCGACACAGGTAGACTCCCGAACTATCATCAATTTCGGGTTGCCAGGTAAAAAAGTACTCTCCAGATACCAATCCCGGAAATTCTTCAAGAAAGCGTTGTTTCCCTTGCAGATTAAAAATCTCCAGCCTTAGATCGGTCTGTAGTTGAAGATTTATACGCATTGTTAAGCTTGCATTAAAGGGGTTGGGATAGGTAAGTAACTGTAACTGATCGGGCTGATAACCGGCTTGATCGATACTCGTTGTTTGCATCACAATAGTTGTCATTAAACCCAAATGATCTGATGGGTAACTCACGCCATTATAAGGTGCAGAAAACTCAAGTGAAGCGTTGAGTATTTCAGGTTGAGAGCTGTCTCTGATAAAAACATAATCTATCTTTTTATAGGGATTGCCTGCGGGATAGGTATGGCCGGAAAGAGTTGGATGTAAGTGCTCCCAACTGGATGTATATCCGTAAAGCTGGCCAACTGGATCACTGCCGGGAGTACAGTTAAAATCTCCGGTTAATATCGCTGGTCCCGAAACGGCTGAAACCTTAGAGCTAATAAAGGTATTTATAGTATTAACCTGTTGAATTCGGGTAAAATTATCCTCATCCCGATAGGCCAGGTGTGTGGTAAAGAAGTGTAAAGGAGTGCCCTGAATGTCGATTTGATTCCAGAGCACTTTCCGCGGGAAAACAGCCACCGGTAAGTTTTGAGACCCGCTGGTCGTCACCGGCCACTTAGAGACAATACCGATTCCCTCACTATAGGATGAATAGGCTGTGTGGGTGAATTGCCAGTAGACATAGTATTCTGTATTAAAATGAAGTGACAATGAATCGGCAATGGTTTGAGCCATGTTGTCCGAGGCTGAATGTTGGGCGACCTCTTGTAAACCAAGAATGTCAGGATCCAGACTTTTTAGCTCCTGAATGATAACCTGTAGTCTGACGGAATAATCTGTACCAGGCTTCATTCCCTCAATATTGTAGGAGAGCAGTCTGAGGGTGTCTTGTGCTGTTGTAGCAGAAAGCGCCAGAATCAAAAAAGTGATTGCAAGAATATTTTTTTTCATGGGTCTAATATGTTTGAGATTTTGGATAGAGTGCAAAATTTATTACCTTCCTAAAGCATTATAGCCAATTTGTGATAAATATTGTCTTTTACTAACAGTAATAATTACTATCTTTATAATGTAATTAATAAAAATAAGGGGTATAAAAATGCCAACGATTAACCGATATGTAGATATTTCAACTGTAGATAAAGAAGCCAAAAAAGATTACATCGACAGACATTCTGCTTTTGTCCATTGTGCTGATACTGCCACAATGAACAAGCCTTTCACCGTAAAAGTAAAGGTTGGGAACGAATATGTTCATCCCGATGATTTTGATCATTACATTGCTTTTGTACAACTATGGAATGGCGAGACCTTCTTGGGTCAAGCTAATTTCCTTCCAGGTACTTTAGGTAACATGGGTGGTCAGGTAGAAGTCGATTTTAAAATTGTTCCGACAAAGAAGAAATTAAAATTAACCGGAATGGCCTATTGCACTAAACACGGTCTCTGGGAATCAACAGTCGTTGAGGTTGCTGTTTCCGAATAAGACATAAATTTATGCTACAAGGTGGAGACGTAGCATGCTACGTCTCTACCAACATCCCAACCCCACAAAAATGCCCTTAAAACAATCCGAATAATCAGTGAAATCCGTGGTTACTTTTAAAGGAAAACCATGTTTTGTCACCTAACTTTCAGTTTAGATTAAACGCTACTCAAATAATCTGTATTGAGACTGGATGTAAGGAATATTCTATGGAACGGAAAATCAGGGTCATTCTAGCAAAGCCCGGACTTGATGGGCATGATCGTGGAGCAAAAGTATTGGCCAACTCATTTAGAGATGCAGGTATGGAAGTCATTTACCTGGGTCTGAGGCAAACACCTGAAATGATTGTTGCAGCGGCTGTTCAAGAAGATGCTGACATTGTTGCTCTGAGTATTCTTTCTGGAGCACACATGACTATTTTCCCAAAAGTGATGGAGCTTATGCAGGCAGAAGGCTTGACAGATGTATTGCTTACGGGCGGTGGAATCATCCCCGAGGCTGATATGGAAGCCCTGGATAAACTGGGTGTGGGTCGACTTTTCGGCCCTGGCGCCAGTCTGGTTGAAATCAACGATTATATGACAACCTGGGTTAAGGAAAATCGTCCATGAGTCGTCATGACCACCTGGAAAGACTAAACAAACTTCGTGCAGAAGCGTTTTTAGGAGGCGGACAAGACCGGCTTGATGCCCAACATGCCAAACAAAAACTTTCCGCGAGAGAACGCCTGGATCTCCTCCTTGACCCGGGATCATTTGAAGAAATGGGAATGCTGGTTACGCATCGCTCCACCAGTTTTGGCCTGGAGAAACAAAAATTTTTAGGAGATGGGGTTGTCACCGGACACGGTACCATTAACGGTCGAACCATCTTTGTTTTCAGTCAGGACTTTACTGTTATGGGAGGCTCGCTCTCCGAGGCTTATGCAGAGAAAATTGTCAAAATTATGGATTTGGCAGCCAAGGTTGGCGCGCCGGTTATCGGACTAAACGATAGTGGGGGAGCCCGGATTCAGGAAGGTGTTGTCAGTCTAGCCGGATATGCTGATATCTTTTTACGCAACACTCTTATGAGTGGTGTTGTACCTCAAATCTCGGCCATTTTAGGTCCCTGTGCTGGTGGTGCTGTTTATTCGCCAGCGATCACGGACTTTATTTTCATGGTTAAAAACACTAGCTATATGTTTGTGACAGGTCCTGATGTTGTAAAGACGGTGACCCACGAAGAAGTTACCAAGGAAGATCTTGGTGGAGCTACTGCTCACGGATCCAAATCCGGTGTCAGCCACTTCTCCAGTGACAATGAAATCGAAGCACTCGAGGGGATTAAAAAACTGCTCAGCTTTATCCCGCAAAATAATCTTGAAGATCCACCAACTATTCCCTGTGATGATCCTGTTGACCGAGCTGATGAAGCTCTTGATACCATTGTTCCGGAAAATGCCAATAAACCGTATGACATGAAAGATGTGATCCGGATGGTGGTTGATAGTGGTGAATTTTTTGAGGTTCATGAAGAGTTTGCCCTGAATATGGTGGTTGGTTTTGTTCGGATGAACGGAAAATCAGTTGGAGTTGTTGCTAACCAGCCAGCTCATTTAGCCGGAGTACTGGATATTGATTCAGCAGTAAAAGGGGCTCGTTTTGTGCGTTTTTGTGATGCCTTCAATATTCCCCTACTGACCTTTGAAGATGTACCGGGATTCTTACCGGGAACGGATCAGGAGTGGGGCGGAATTATTCGTCATGGAGCAAAATTGTTATACGCTTTTGCCGAAGCTACGGTCCCGAGAGTGACAGTCATCACCCGCAAAGCTTATGGTGGTGCTTATGATGTGATGAATTCCAAACATATCCGTGGTGACATCAATTTTGCATGGCCTTGTGCCGAGATTGCAGTCATGGGTGCCAAGGGTGCTACAGAGATCATTTTCCGCAAGGAGATCGCCAAAGCTGAAGATCCTGAAGCCGCTCTGGAAACATTGACCAATGAGTTTTCAGAACGATTTGCCAATCCCTACTCGGCAGCTGAAAGAGGCTATGTAGATGAAGTTATCGAGCCGAATAAGACGCGCTTAAAGGTAATTAGGGCATTTGAGATGCTGGAAAATAAGGTGGATTCAAACCCCCAGAAAAAACACGGGAATATTCCACTCTAATTTAGGAAAAGGGGCTTCAATTGGATGCCAGAAATCGTGATGAATTATTACAAAAGCAGGAGAACCTGGAAGCTTATCTGCTTGAGAATCAACAATCAACCTTGTTTGCCTGGTATGCCCGCCAGAATATGGAGGCGGGGGAGCTGGATCGTGCTTTAAGTATTTGTATGCTCGGCTTGCAAAATGTTGAAAGCAAAGGCATTCTGCACAAATTATTGGGTGAGATATTTATGGCAAAGGGTGAAGTTACCCAATCCATGAAACATCTGGTTGAATGTATTTTAACCAGAGAACCTTTCCCCGGTGTGATCATTGAAGTGGTTAAGAATCTGGGCGACACCATGGAAGCTGAACAGATCGCATTTTTGGTCTACCTGCTAAATAAGGCCCTTCCCGGTCACCCTGATGCCACAAAATTCTACAAAAAATATCCCAACGCCCGCAATCTGACGGTGCAACCGGGACAATATAAATTTTTAGAAGACCTGGCGGCCAGCCTGGAACGTTCAGCCCTGGTTGAAGTTCTTCCCCTGGATGAAGATGAGGAAGAAGAACCTTTAGCTTTATCAGCCACGGTTGAAGCCGCTGAGGAACAGCCAGAACCGGAGATTGTCCCCGAGTTTGTGCTTGATGATCAACCCGTTTATGAAATTCCTGGTCCAGAGCTTGAAACTCCCGAGGTTAAACCAGAACAGGTTTATGTAATTCCGGAAGTGCCAGAGCCTCTTCCTGAGCCAGCAGCACCTGCTCACGAAAAAGAAAAACCAGTCTCGCGGCAATCTCCAGCAGTAAAACATAATATTACCCGCTCCATGGCCACCTTTACCCTGATGCAGATTTTCAAGGATCAAGGGATGTATGAAAATGCTTTAGAGGTTCTGGATTTTCTTCGCGAAAAGTCTACCAATACGGAACGGATTGAAAACGAAGAAAAAGAAATCCGCGATCTCATGGCCAGAAACAATATCTAACCATAATGATCGACTAACATTGACGATCCCGCAAAAAGTCCCTCTCGCAGAGAACGCAGAGACGCAAAGTGTTGATAATTAAGAGCATAGACCACATTCTTATAAATAGCTATATTTATTGATGTTAGGGTAATATTCATGTTCTGTCATATACTTTTTGCGAAGCCGTTAACATTAACCTTACATAATTTCCGTCGTATTAATTCACAGTGATTAGGGTCATTCGTGCCTAAAAACACCAGGAAAGTTAAAGCCCCCCTGCAACTGTCCATTCTTGTAGTCACCTACAATTCTGCTGAAACTATTCAGGAGTGCATTAAAAGTATTATCCCTGAGCTAAAATCAGTCACCGGTGAGATCGTCATCGTTGATAACAAATCCACGGATAATACAGTTGAAGTAATCACTGCTTTAGCTGCAGAGCATTCAGAAATTCAACTTAAGCTGAACCGGGTTAACCGTGGTTTCGCTGTGGGAAATAATCAAGCGCTTGAACAGGCTCAGGGTGAACAGATACTGATATTGAATCCAGACACAGTCCTGAAAACAGGTGTGTTGGTTGATTTGTTGAACGAACTTGAGAAAAGTGAAAAGATCGGGCTGGTGGCCCCTCAGTTGCAATTTCCTGATGGTCGTATCCAGAAAACCTGTCGGCGCTTCCCCAAACATCTGGATGTCATATATAACCTGACAGGCCTGGCATATTTCTTTCCTGAAAACCGGTTTTTTAATGGTTGGAAGATGGGTGATTTTGACCATAAAAATCGCAGCCAGGTAGATCAACCAGCCGGAGCAGCCCTCATGGTTAAAGGTGATCTGTTAAGGCGTTTAGCTGGCTTTGATCCAAACTTCCCCATGTTTTTCAATGATGTAGATCTCTGTAAACGGGTCAAGGACGCCGGCTATGAAATCTGGTATTTGCCGGAATACAATATCATCCATCTTGGGGGTGTAAGCGTGAAACAGGTCAAAGTAAAAATGACTGTAAGTTCTCATGTTTCGTTTTTTAGATATTTTGAAAAACACTTTACCCGCCTCCACCAACAGCCGATGAATTTCTTGATCGGCATGCTGCTTTACCTCTCCATCATTCCCAGGATTTTAGTTTTATTCCTATTGAGCGGGAAATCAGACTCTAATAGAGATACACTTTAATGGTGATGTATAGGAGAGACTCAAGGCATTGCGTCTCTGTCTAAAGGATATAGATTATGAAAACGAGAAAAATCAAAGCTTTCTTCTTCGATATTGGTGGTGTTCTGGTGCGCGTTAATCCTGGATCAGCGATTCAGAAGCTGGCCAAACGGCTGGATCTAACTGAAGAACAGATTCAACAGGCCATGTCCAGAGAACTGCTCAACACCTATGAAAAGGGTCATTTAAGCTCAAATCAATTTTACGAACAATTGTTGATCAATTATGGTAGCTCAAAAAATATATCACTGGAGACATTTAAAGCTTATTGGGAGGATATGTTATTTCCTTATGATGAGAGTATTGCGTTTCTAGAAAAGGCTACTAAAGATTTTCCGGTTTGGCTGTTAAGTAACACCAATGATTTTCACTACGACATATTAATCAAGCACTTTCCCTTCATGCAATGGGTTAAGGGTGGAACCTACAGTTTTATGGTGGGGAGCATGAAGCCGCAACCGTTTATTTATCAGCAGGCAATTCGGAAAAGTGGATTTCGGCCTGAAGAGATTCTATTTATAGATGATCTTGAAGTGAATGTACAAGCTGCTCGCGATCAGGGCTTGAATGTTATCCTGTTTAGTGATTTTGGTAATTTTAGGGTTGAGTTGCGATCATCCTTTCCAGAATTGGAGTATTTGCTATGAGAATGTTCAAAACGTTGCTCGCTTTCGGTAGTTTGTTGGCCTTGTTTATTCTGTTGAATAATAACCAGGGCAGCATCCCTCCCCTTGGTAAATTTCTGAATCCCTTTGCCGGATTCTGGCAGAATGGAACCCAGCTTGACCAAATCAATGAGGTTCTGGATGTAAAGGGCTTGCGAGATGAGGTTAAAGTGGTTTGGGATGAACGTCAAGTACCCCATATTTTTGCTGAAAACAGCTATGATGTATATTTTGCTCAAGGGTTTTTAACTGCTCGTCACCGGTTATGGCAAATGGAATTCCAAACCCATGTTGCTGCCGGTCGGGTTTCAGAAATTATTGGATCAAAGGCCCTGGAATTTGACAGGCTTCAGCGGCGTAGAGGGCTGCTTTTTGGAGCTGAGCAGACTATCAAGGCTATGGAGGCTGACCCTGAAACACAATTAACCCTGCAAGCCTACGCCAACGGTGTTAATGCCTGGATTGAGTCTCTGTCGCCGGCAACGCTGCCCCTGGAATACAAATTATTGAACTATAAACCGGAAACCTGGTCTACGCTTAAAACTGCTTTATTGCTCAAGTTTATGGCCTGGGATCTCACGGGTCGCAATTCAGAGATGGATCTGAGTATTATCCGATCCGCCATGGGTAAGGAATTTGTAGATCGCTTTTATCCGGATGATACACCAGGAACAGATCCGATTATTCCGCCTGCAAAACCCTGGCGCTTTGATCCGTTGATTGCCGAAGAAGCGGCCCCGGCTTTTGAACCTCAATTTGTTCGTGACCTGCGTGAAGACGAGCCAGACAAAGACAATGGCAGTAACAATTGGGCTGTATCGGGCAAAAAAACGGCATCAGGATTCCCCCTTCTGGCCAACGATCCCCATTTAGGACTCAAGCTGCCCTCAATTTGGTATGAGATTCAGTTGCACTCGCCTGGGATGAATGTTTATGGTGTATCCATGCCTGGAGCCCCGGCAGTTATTATCGGGTTTAACGAGAATATAGCCTGGGGCTTGACCAATGCCGGCAGTGATGTCATGGACTGGTTCGAAATCGAATTCAGGGATGACAGCTACACCGAGTACCTGTATTTGAATGAATGGACCAAAGCCGATATTCGGATTGAAGAAATTCTGATCAAGGGTGGTGAGACTGTCCGAGATACATTTGCCATCACCCGATTTGGTCCTTTGGTGAAATTTGGCAAAAGCCGTCTGCAAAATGGTCACCCAGTTGGCCTGGCCATGCGTTGGTCTGCTCACGATCCATCCAATGAGATGAGTGCCATTCGAGAGATGAATCTGGCTAGTGATATGGAAACATTTTTCAAAGCCCTGGAAGGCTTTGGTGCTCCGGGACAGAACTTTGCTTTTGCGGCGAAAGATGGGGATATTGCGATCAGGCATAACGGCAGGTATCCGTTAAGAAATCAGGATCAGGGTAAGTTTGTGCGGGCTGGTCGCGATACGACAGGTGAATGGCGTCAGTGGATACCCTATGATCAACTCCCCGTGATCTCTAACCCCTGGCGGGGCTTTGTCAGCTCAGCCAACCAGAATCCTGTAGGTGAAAAGTATCCTTACTATCTGGGCTGGGAGTATGATGATTACGAACGGGGTGCACGCATTAACGATCGCCTTGAACAGCTCGAAGATATCACTTTTGAAGATATGCAGGCTTTGCATATGGATAACTTTAATAAGCAGGCCCAGCTCATATTACCCTTCCTGCTTCAACAAATAAGAGCAGAAAATCTTTCTGAAGAAGAAACCGAAATAATTGAGGATTTGAAGCAGTGGAATTATGTCTCAGATCCCGATCAAAAAGCGGCGCTGGTCTATAAGCAGTGGTGGGTTCGCCTGGAAGAAGCGATCTGGGACGATGAGTTAACCCTTTATGGTGAAGCACGCGAGCGGCCAACCCGTTCTGTAACCGCCAGGGAGCTTCTGAAAAACAAAGACCTGGTCTACTACGATGATATTCAAACACCTGTACGGGAAAACCGTCAGGATATCATTAATAATGCCTTTCATAAAATGGTTGTAGATTTAGCAATAACCCTGGGCCAGTATGGCGAAACTTGGGAGTTGGGAAAAGCGCGAGGAACGGATATTAATCACCTGCTTTCAGTTAAAGGCCTGGGACGTACGGGTTTATTTACCGGTGGGGGCAGCGGGATTGTGAATGCAACCAAGAAAACCCATGGACCATCCTGGCGCATGTTGGTGGAATTGGGTGAATTTCCCAAGGCGAAAGGTATTTACCCGGGTGGTCAATCAGGTAATCCCGGCTCAATTTATTATGATAATGCCGTGGATGGCTGGGTCCGTGGTGACTATTATGACCTTCATTTTCTCACATCTCCTGATGTGGACAACAATTCAAAACTCTCAATGACCAGTTTAAGGAACTACCAATGATCAGCATGCTTGTAACTCTTGTCCTTGTCTTTATTCTGCAGTTTCTTTTCTATTCCTGGTGGTGGATTATTATAATTCCCCTGGCTATGGGCTTTCTTGAAAAAGACTCTTTTGCAAAAGCCGTGGCCGGAAATGGATTGGGCGTCTTTATCTTGTGGTTTGGTATGAGTCTTTACCAGTGGAGTATCAGCGGTGAAATCATCGTGGGTCGTATCGCAGAAGTCATGGGTGTTGGGTCTGGCTTTATTCTCGCTCTGGCCACCGGAATTATTGGTTTTCTGGTTGCGGCTATTGCGGGGTATGCCGGATTTTCGTTGCGCAAGATCTTGATCAAGGAATATCAAATTTAACAATTATCAGGTTTTGGGATTGTGCCGTGTTTCTTTACCCCTGTAGAGACAAGGCATGCCTTGTCTCTACAGGGGGGGTAAAAACGGTTAAAAATTATGAATAAATCAAAAAATATCATTCCCGTCTATAAAGAACCCCTGCGTACTATTCCCCATAATATTTTCAGGGATAATAATCCGGTATATGATGAATTGGAACAACGCCCGCGTATGCCTGTTGTGGCTCTGTTTGATAATATTCGCAGCATGTTTAATGTTGGTTCCATGTTTCGTACGGCGGATGGTGCCTGGCTGGAGGAGCTCATTATTAGTGGGTACACAGCTTCGCCCCCCAGGAAAGAAATTGCAAAAACAGCCTTGGGAGCAGAGTATTCAGTTCCCTGGCGGACCATTCCCCGGGCGGTTGATGCACTTAAGGCATTAAAGCAAAGAGGATACACAGCCGTGGCTCTGGAGCATACCACCAGGAGTAGATCATTTACCCAGGTTAAGTATGATTTCCCCCTGGTCTTTGTTGTGGGCAATGAGGGAGTAGGCATTCAGGATGAAATTGTGCAGGAATGTGATTTCGCAGTAGAATTACCCCAGAACGGCATGAAAAGCTCCATGAATGTTGCGGTTGCTTTTGGGATCATGCTCTACGAATTGCGTCGGCAGTGGGATTTAAACC
>JAOZSM010000015.1:0-7362 GCA_029939675.1 Fidelibacterota bacterium | reverse complement strand
GCGGTTGCTTTTGGGATCATGCTCTACGAATTGCGTCGGCAGTGGGATTTAAACCGGTAGAGACAAGGCATGTCTTGTCTTGTCTTGCCTTGCCTTGTCTTGCCTTGCCTCGTCCCATCTCGTCTTGCCTAACCAACCAAGCCGAGCCCCTACACGATCATCAATAATTACCAGTAGCATATTGTTTTTGAGGGGTTAGTTTTTCGCGGATGACCTAGCTCACACATAATGGAATCAGGCTTGTAAGTCAGTCGTAAACAATCATATATTAAACGACATACAATTACAGGAAGATGAATAAGGAGGAAACATGATTAAAAAGGTACTAATTTTAGTTTTAATGCTCACCATTACAATCGGAGCATTTGGTCAGTCGCTTGAGGAGAACCTCAGTTCCATGCTTAACGAAAACGCTACACTTTATATCCAGCCTCTTGGTGATGCCTTTGGTGCATCGATGAACTCAGGTTGGTATCACAGATCCCGGGTTCATAAAATGTTGGGATTTGATATTAGTGTAAAGCTTTTAGGTGCTGTCGTGACAGACGAAAACAAATATTTTGATTTTGTCTTGAATGAAAATACAATGGAATTTGATTTAAACTCTATTGTTCCAGGGCAAAACATTGCGCCGGTAGAATTGACTTTTGCAGATATTTACTATGAAACTGATACTCAAACCCCAACCTTTTTTGGTCCAAGTGATCCAGACAGTGCTGGTGCTCTTGTAGTGGCGGATAATCATCTTGTTGAGTTGTTTAGTGATCATCTGCTAGAACAATTGACAGCAGATATGGGTGCTGCTGCTGCTCAAGTTGTGGTGTCCGGTGCTGCTGCAGAGATCAGCAATTTTGTCGCGAATATCGAAGACCTTCCCCTGCCCCCCGGTTCTGGTCTTCCCGGCTTAGCCTTACCCATGCCCCAGATCTCTTTGGGACTACCCATGGGCATCGAGCTAACTATTCGTGGTTTCCCTGAAGCTGAAATTCCAGACGTAGGTATGTTCAGCATGTACGGTGGTGGAGCCCGCTTGAATCTTGATCAATTTATTCCAATTCCTCTGTTTCCCGTTGATATTACCGCAGGTGCTTTCTACTCTCAGATGTCAGTTGGCGATATTTTGGAATCATCCAATACGTCGGTTGGTCTACAAGTCGGAAAATCCATCAGCCTGCTTTTCTTTGGTGTGGGTGTTTATGCAGATGCTGCCTATGAAATGAGTTCCCTGAGTATTGGGTATGATGTTGATCCTGCCTTAGGTATTGAGAACGACCGGGTTTCATTTGATATGGAAACCGATCCTGGTTTAAGACTGGGTGTCGGACTACATATCACTGCTGTCCCCTTGACCTATTTAAATGTTCATATTAGCCAAACACCAACAAATCAGACTCTCACGTTGGCGGCTGGTATTACACTCAGATAAATCATTAAGTAAAACAGCAAAAAAGGGCCATCTGTTCAGGTGGCTTTTTTTTGGACCTAAAATTTGATATAACCCAGGCATGACCGAAAATACACACTTTTCCAAAGAATAATTATTTATTTAGCAAGTTTTCACAGAACAAGCTGATTTTCAGCAAATATTTTTCTATATTCCGTATCAAAGAATGGAGAAACTATGATTGACTATGATGAACATATTGATGATGAACTAAAAACCATGAATGAGGGCGGGTCCTCGATTAAGAAACGTGCTGCTGAAGCTATTCATCTTAATGATCCGATTACGACCATTAACTTGAGAAAACCAGTCACAACCACAGGTGATACAAGTGTTGCTGATTGTTTGGAATTGATGAGAGAAGAGCGAATTGGCTGCCTCCTGATCACCGATGAGGAAAAGGTTGTTGGCATATTTACCGAACGCGATATAATTCGGCGTATTGTTGGAAAAAATCTAGCTCACGAAGATATCGATGTCAGCGATTACATGACCCATGACCCGGATACTTTAACACCTGATGCTCCTCTCGCATTTGCTTTGAACTACATGGTTTTAGGGGGTTATCGCCATGTCCCGATTGTAGATGGAAACAACTGTCCCATTGCTTGTTTATCTATCAAGGATGTCGTCAAGCATATTGGAAATCATTATTTCAGTGAGATTGTAAATTTGCCACCGACACCCAAAAATCCCGGTTGGGCGACTGTGGATGGTGGTTGATCAAAAACTTTCCCGGGTGATTAAGATAACTCACATAACATTTTGAGTCAATTTCCCGATATTGCTGGACTGCAGGCTGTTTTATTTGATTTTGATGGTGTTGTAGTACAAAGCGAGGATCTTTATGATCGGGTGACAATCAAACTGGCCGCTTACTATGACGCGAAAATTCCAGCCTCCTTTTTTGATGCAAACCGGGGAATCGCCACCGCTCTTTTTTATAAGCGCTTCAAAGCGGCCGCTGACCTGAATGTTGATGATCATGACTTACAGGAAAATGGTCGTAGAATCCTTTGGGATGAATTCTCTTCTTCGGTAAAGCTGACCTCGGGATTTAAACAATTTTTCGACAAAGTTCGGGGACAGGTGCCTCATGTCGCCTTGGTAACAGCTACTTCCCGGCCTTTGTTAGATAAGATTTTTCAAAGCTCTAACATCACTGTTGATTTTGATCATATTGTAACAGCCAGTGACGTTAAAAGGGACAAGCCGGCTCCAGATCCATACCTTAGAGCATGCGAGCTATTAAGGGTTAAACCCTGCCATACATTGGTAATTGAAGATTCTCCAACCGGCCTTAGCTCAGCTACAGCGGCTGGCTGTCAAACCGTAGGAATCACTACAAGCTGTGTTCGGGAATCTTTAAAAGAAGCGAATTTTATTGTTGACAGCTTCGGTGAACTCGAAGAACTTTTAACCATTGTGTAAAGGAAGTGAATGAGTTGGTATAAACAGTTTGATCTGATGTGGGTTCCGGTTCTCGATTATGAGCAGGCAAAATCATTTTATCAGAAAGAGCTTGAGTTTGAATTGGTCCTGGAAGACCAAGATTCAAGCTGGGCTGAGTTTCAGATAAGCCCTGGAGCCAAAATAGCTATTCACGGTGTCAAAGTAGCCAACGCTAATCCTATTGGTGCTCTGGTTCTGGATGTTGAGAACCTGGAGCAATCAGAGCTATGGCTCAGAGGGAAGGGTATCAAATTAACGGGCAAGGAAGAAATTCCCGGCCTGGCTAAACTAGCCTCTTTCACAGACCCTGATGGCAATGTCATTCAATTAAGTCAATCATTGGTGGAGTAATTATTCTTTTATGAGTGCTATCCTTCTCGATTCAGCTATGGGTTCACGTCTTGAGGAAATGGGACATAAACTGTCCGCACCTCTTTGGTCAGCAACGGTTCTTCAGTCGAAGCCGGAAGATATTACTCAGATTCATAAGGAGAATATTGAAGCCGGAGCTCAGGTTATTACCACAAATACTTTTCGAACAACTCCCTACTCATTGCATCAAGCCGGGTTATCAGGTGTAGATGCTCACGCCCGTGCTCGTGCTTTGACCCTGCTGGCCATTCGCCTGGCCTGGAAGACGGTCAAAGAATCGGGCAAAGATATTAAAATTGCAGCTGCTATTGCCCCCCTGGCTGACTCCTGGAGCCCCCAGGACTTCCCTGGTAATATTGTTTCACGTCCCTGGCATGACGCCCAACTGGACAATTTAGCCCATCACTCCACAGATATTCTTCTGCTGGAAACCATGAATTCAGCTCGTGAGGCAAAGGGCTTGACAGAACTGGCCTTACGTTATGAAAAGCCGGTCTGGGTTTCTTTTGCCTTGAATAATGAAGGACAAATTTATAACGGGGATGATCTTGTTGCCACAGCTGCCTATCTTGAGAAGAAGGGGATTTCTGCCATTGGTGTAAACTGCTCTAGTTTTAAGGCATCCCAAATTGCCCTGAACTTATTACGTGAAACCGTTTCAATCCCACTATTGGCCTATCCTAATCTGGAATTGGGTCGCAAGAAGAAAAAGAGCAAAATCTCTCCAGAAGACTTTGTGACCTGGGCCAAAGAGATTGAAGAAATCGGGGTTGAATTCATTGGCGCCTGCTGTGGTTCTGACTATACTCATATCAAAGCCTTGGCTGACCACAATAATTCCTGATCCACCTCCTTGTTAAATCAAATTGGTTTTTCCAAGAAACTGCTATAGTGGTTTGGCTGGAATGGGCTCAGATTACCTAACACCAATTGGTATTAGCTACCTCTACAAGCCGTTTGGGATGATGCTTTTGGAAGCAAATTCAGTGCATAATTCTGGCGCTAATCAGGAGCGTCAGTCATTCATTGCAACACACAACTATCACTAAACTGAAATATCCGGCTTGAAATATTTTTAACAGCCAATTCAGTTAGTGTTGAAGGCGCTGAATCCGGGATGTATATTTGCCGTCAATTTCAGCAGGTACACCCCGTAGAACCGTACCGTGACAACGAAAACATAAAGAATTGAATCTAACTGTTCAAGGCGACGAGATTATGACAAAAATGTTTCAAGCAGGACCTCCCGGAAAAAGCATTAAATCTGATTGTCAGGTGTTTTATACACCCGGGCCAGAACCCTTAAAGATTAAAATTGAAAGCAAAGTTCAGGTTCTTTTTTCTGGAGCAATTCGTGAGCTTGCTGAAAAAGCATTTTCCGGATTTGGAATTGAGACTGGCTCGGTTCAAATCAAAGATTTTGGAGCTTTACCTTTTGTAATGATGGCTCAGATTGAAACGGTAATTAAGCGTGCGCATCCTGAACTTGACAAGCTTTCACTGCTTCCTGAATTAAAAGAACACGCAAAATATGAAACAACCCCGGGTCGCTTTCGCCGAAGCCGGCTTTACTTACCGGGCAATCAACCCAAACTGTTTTTAAATGCAGGCATCCATAAACCTGATTGCATTATTCTTGATCTGGAAGATTCTGTGCCACCGGCTGAAAAAGATGCTGCTCGCTATATGGTGCGGAATGCTCTCAGAACGCTTGACTTCTTTGGGTCAGAACGTTTGGTGCGGATAAATCAGGGTGAGTTGGGTATGCTGGACCTTGAGGCGATTATTCCCCATAATGTTCATGTTGTCCTTTTGCCAAAAGCTGAGACAGCAGAACAAGTTATTGCCATGGATAATAAGGTGCAGGAAATTCTTAAAAGAGAAGGGATCAGTCGTCCAGTTTACTATATGCCTATTCTGGAAAGTGCCCTGGGGGTTTTAAATGCTCGCGAAATTGCCATGGCCAGTAAGTTTAATGTGGCGCTTGCCATGGGCCTGGAAGATTATACGGCAGATATCGGAACCGAACGAACCCTGGAAGGGACAGAATCCTTTTTTGCCCGCTCCATGTTGATTAATGCAGCCCGGGCGGCTGGAATCCAACCCATCGCAACCGTTTTCAGTGATGTAAATAATGAAGCAGCCCTGCGAAGCAATGTTCGTGAAACAAAGGCTTTGGGCTTTGACGGAATGGGTTGTATTCACCCACGGCAGATTAAACCGATCCATGAAGAATTTGCCCCAAGTGAAGCGGAAATCACGAAAGCTAAACGGATCATTTTGGCTGCTGATGATGCTGAAGCGCGCGGTCTTGGTGTGGTAGCTGTTGGCTCAAAAATGATTGATCCACCGATAGTCAAACGCGCTGAACGCACTATTCGCATGGCCGTGGATACGGATATGCTTTCTGAAAACTGGAAAGAACAGGCTTAAAAGCAATTAACCTCAGTGTCCTCTGTGCTCTCGCGTGGTTAATAAAAGGTAGAAAATGAAAAAGAATTATGAGTTTGTTAAGAATGCTGCCGGACGAATGGTGCCGACAGAGGTTAATGGTAAAAAGCAAGTACCCTTCCAGGGCGTTCATGGATACAAGCCAGAAGGCCATAAAGCAGCCCCCCTAATTTCCTCTTGCTCTGATTATCCCATGGATGGTAATAAGGTGGTTGGCTCAATTAAAGAAGCCCTGGAAAATGCTGGACTAACGGATGGCATGACGATCTCTTCCCACCATCATTTCCGCAATGGTGATCTGATTATGAATCAGGTTTTTGATGCTGCAGCCGAACTGGGAAAAAAGGACTTAATGTGGTTTCCCAGTGCTGCTTTTCCGTGTCATGAACCCATGATCAAACATCTGGATAGCGGTGTGATTCACCATATTGAGGGCTCTTTAAATGGACCCCTGGGCAAGTATGCTTCTGAGGGAAAAATGGCTGGTCTGGCAGTTTTGAGGTCGCATGGTGGTCGTTGGCAGGCAGTTCAGGATGGGGATGTCCATATCGATATTGCTGTCATTGCAGCCCCAACAGCTGATCCTCTGGGAAATGCCACCGGTGATCGTGGTCCTTCTGCCTGTGGTTTGCTTGGGTTTGGGTTAGCTGATTCCATGTACGCTGATAAAGTGATTGTTGTAACCGATAATCTGGTTCCCTTTCCCTGTATCCCCTGGCAGATCCAGGGTCAGAATGTGGACTATGTGGTGGTCCTGGATAAAGTGGGTGAGCCAGAGAAAATTGTTTCAGGTACCACCCAACTTACCAAATCTCCAGATCGATTATATATTGCTGAATTAACAGCAAAGTTCGTCCAGGCAGCCGGGATCATGCAGGATGGTTTCAGTTTTCAAGGTGGCGCCGGTGGAACAGCCCTGGCCTTTGCCATTTATCTCAAGGACATGATGAAGGAGGCTGGCGTTAAGGCTCGTTTTGTTCGGGGTGGCTCGACCAAATATCTGGTGGAAATGTTGGAAGAGGGACTTACCGATTATATTCTGGATGGTCAGACCTTTGATCTGGAAGGTGTCCGCTCCATGCGTGAGAACGAAGGTCATGTGAATACCTCACCCTTCACCAGCTATAACTGGCATGGCAAAGGCAATTTTGCCTCCATGGTGGATGTAGTTGTTTTGGGGGCAACAGAGGTCGATGTGAATTTTAATGCCAATGTTGTGACCCATTCTGATGGACAAATGCTTCACGGGATCGGTGGCTGGCAAAACTGTCTGTTCAGTAAATGTACTATTCTACCCATTCCGGCTTTTCGGGATCGCATTCCCGTTATTGTAGATGAAGTGACCACTATTGTGGGTCCGGGAGAGTTGGTTGATGTCATCGTCACTGAACGGGGAATTGCCATTAACCCCTTACGGGAAGACCTCATCGAAGCGACCAAGGGCAGCGGTTTACCTATCCGTACCATTGAAGAGTTGAAGGCTGAAATAGATGATCTGATCGGTGGTGTACCACAAAAACCAAACTTGACTGATGAACCGATTGGTGTTGTGAAATGGGTTGACGGGACGGTGATTGATACGATCTTTAAAATAGAAAATAGAAAATAGAAAATAGAAAATAGAAAATAGAAAATAGAAAATA
>JAOZSM010000014.1 GCA_029939675.1 Fidelibacterota bacterium | reverse complement strand
CTGCCTATGCCGAAGTCGGTCTCCGCGCAGGCAGGCAAAGTGTTGATAATTAAGAGCTTGGATTGCATTGATCTAAATGGCCATATTTATTGCTGTTAGGGTGGTATTCATGTTCTGCCATATACTTTGGCAAAGCCGCCAATATTTAGCTAAAGAACGATATGAGTGCACGCTTAGAATTGACACTTATTATCTGAATTTATTTTCAATATATTTTAAAGGATTGCTGGAGTGATCCGATACTCAATATGTTAGGATAAACATAAAGATCAGGTACGATGCCAAAAATAGATGAACAACTAAATAATCCGGGGACACTGCACCAAAAGCTGAGTCGATTAATCAATTCTACCATATCCTTGCCCCATTTTGCTGAAGCAATCTTTGATCTGATCTTCACTGATATCTCTTTCTCCAGTACGGCTCTGGTTTTTCATGATGTCAAAAAAGGCATTATTTCTTTTCCATATTTTAAAGGACTAAGTGAAAACGCTAGAACACGTACACTTGAAGGTGTGAATTCCCCGCTTAAGGCTGTCATCAATCAGAAACAGCCACTACTGGTGAAAGCTCCTGAATACCTGGGCTATTGTAAGGATAAGTCCGCTGTTGAATCCATCCCGGTACTGTGGATCGGCCTACCGATCTTCAAGGATAACAACATTTTTGCAGTATTACTAATCATTGAGAACAATGGAACAAGAGCCGATAAGATCGAAGAGTTATTTCCGGCACTCCAAACTTTTGCAGAGGTTTTTGCACCCTACCTGGAGACCAAAATACGTTTGGATACTCTTGAAGTTAGCGAGGTCAAATTCCGACGTTTTGTGGAAACTTCGATTGATATCACCTTCCAGATCACACGGACCGGCTATATCGATTTTGTCAGTTCAAATGTAGAAACCCTCTTTGGATGTGACCCGCACTCTTTGATCGGCAAGCACTTTAAAGTTACTACCCCCATGAACCAGGTTGCCAAGGTCGTTAAAGCGTTAAAAACCATCAGTGCCGGAAAAACTATCCGCAATCTGGGAATAACTCAGAAAGTTGCATCAGGATCCCTTATCCCCATGGAGGTCAGTGCCTCTCCCATCCATCGGGATGGTGACATCATTGGCGCTCAGGGAACCATGCGTGATATTAGTGAACGCCATCAGGCTCAACAGGAAATCGAACGTCTGGCGGCTTTTCCATTGGCTAATCCCATGCCTGTGGTTGAAGTTGATTTATATGGAGTCCCCAGTTACATCAACCCGGCTGGTATCCAACTACTCGACCGAATGAATCTGGATATGGCACAAGTGTCCGAGATTCTGCCCCAGCACTACAAACAGGATATCCGGAATGCCTTAGCTGATAAAAGCAATGTCCCTTCCCGTGAAATCACCCTGGATGGTCTGCATCTTTTGTGGTCTGCCTATTTTCTGCCAAATCAAAATTTACTGCACTTTTTTGCCACAGATATTACCATTCTTAAAAATACTGAGAACGAGCTTATCGTTGCCAGAGAAGTAGCTGTTCAAAACGAACAGGTTAAAACCATGTTTCTGGCCAACATGAGCCACGAAATTCGAACACCCCTGAATTCTATTTTAGGATTTACCGAACTTATTGAAGAAGAGGTGAAGAGCAAGTATGATGAAGACTTGCAAGCATATTTCGAGATCATTCATGTTAGCGGCAAACGATTATGGCAAACCGTACATGAAATTCTGGACATATCTCAGATTGAGACCGGCACTTTTGAATTAAAGATCGAGACTATTGATCTGGCGAAAATCATCAAGGCGCTGGGGGCTTCTTTCCGATCCAAAGCTGAGGAAAAAAACCTTGACCTGCTGATCAATGCCCCCAACGGGAAATTAATGATCGCGGCCGATGAATACTGTGTAACCCAATCGCTATCCAATCTGCTGGATAATGCTATTAAATACACTAACTCGGGCTATGTTAGAATCTCTACAGAAGTTACCGAAAACAGCATCAAAGTTTTAATCAGAGATACTGGAATCGGTATGTCAGAAGAGTACCAGGAACGTATGTTCAACGCCTTTTCGCAGGAAAGTGCCGGTTATACCAAGCGTTTTCAGGGGGTTGGCCTGGGTCTGGCTCTAGCCCATCGCTACCTGAAGTTGATCAAAGCTGAAATATTTCTGGAGAGTGAACAGGATACAGGCAGTACATTTTCCATCCATTTTATAATTAATCCAGATGTTCCTGTAAGACCATTAGAACCTATTCCTGAAGCAGCTTCAGTCCCCCAAAAAATTGCGGATAGCACTAAGCTATTGAAATCGCAGGTTCTGGTAGTGGAAGATGATCCTAACTCGCAGAAACTAGCTGGATTCACGTTAAAGAAAGATTTTGAACTATTCTTTGCTGAATCGGTAGCTGAAGCAAAAGATCAACTGTCGGCCCATGATGTTCAATTGATCCTGCTTGATTTGTCCCTTAAAGGCGATGAGGACGGTCTTGATCTGGCTCGATTCGTACGTGCAAATGATAGCTATAGCACTATTCCGATCATTGCCTTAACCGCCCACGCTTTTACTTCAGACAGGGATAGATGTATTGAAGCCGGTTGTAATGATTTTATGACCAAGCCCTTCCGTCGTCTGGAACTCCTGGAAACAATTAAGAAATTAGTATAATGAACGCCTTTCACACGCAAGAAGCCTTAATGTCTTTTGGAGCTCCTCTAAAGAAGAGGACATTGCTGGTTGTAGAAGATGATCATGGCTCCCGGCTGTTGATCAAACATTTGCTTATGAAGCTTAACATTGATGTGGTTGATGCTGAAACAGGAGAAGAAGCACTGGAACTCATTAAAGAGCAACCCATAGAAGGGATGCTCCTGGATATAGCACTTGGAACGGGCATCAATGGCTTGGATCTTGGAGCTAGAATAAAGACAGACAAACGCTTCAGTGACTTACCAATGGTTGCAGTAACCACCTACGACAAGAATAGGTTGCAGGATATGGAAGAAAAAGGGTTTACCGGATATTTACAAAAGCCCTATTCTGCTGCTGAGCTAAGAACCATGTTATCAGAACAATCCCTGCGCAAAAAAGCTCATAAACTTATTCTTTAATACCATGTTCAGTTCCAAGTGCGCTGTGGAAATTCAAAAGATTTTTCTTTTTTACAAACATCAAAGATTTTGCATAGCCATAGCTATGGTAAATCTTTTAGGTGAAGTAAAAATGGAAAAGGTGAAGAATTTACCGCGCATTTGGAGGTGAATATGGTATAAGCCACTTCTCAGCTTGCTCAAGCTCACCAGCCCTGGCATATAACGAGGCAATCTTACGTCGGACAGATGAATCATTCGGTTGAATCTGATCTAATCTTAAAAAGGTCTGTAGCGCCGCCTCATATTCTTCGATCCGCAGCAAAATGGTAGCGATGGCATGTAAGTAGGGTGGTATTTCACCTTCCAGCTTGATGAGCTCTCCCAATACTTCCAGGGCAGGATGCCAATCCTGCAATTTTTCAAGAACTTTGAAATAACCTTTTAGCAGCACACCTGATGGTCCTGCTTCCGCTAAACAATGTTTGTAAGCATCCGCTGCGTCAACCCATTTTGCTTCTGCGGTGAACAGATCTGCCAGAGTTTTCCAGATCATGCTGCTTTTAACCTCAATATCAGTTGATATACCTGACCCTGACTGGCTTAGATGGTCCTGATGACCCTGAATCACCTGCAATGCTTGAATAGCTTCTGCATTCTTTTTTTCCTGTTTAGCCATTTTATAGATCAGGAAATAGGCTGCATTCTGTAACGCGTGCAATTTTATGGATCGGTTAGTCAAAACACGGGCCTCCTCCAAGCGTCCCAGATCAATCAGCGTGTCGGCGTAGGTATTAAGCAGGGAAGCTTGCATGGATGAATCGAATTGGTTCAGCTCAAGGGCTTTGCTGTAGTGTTTTTCTGCAGCAGTGAGGTTACCATCTTCTTTGTAGTTATGGGCCAGCGTATAGTGGGTGTAGGCACTCTCAGGATGTTCGCGGACATCTTCTTCCAGTATTTTTCGGTTTCTGGCTTGCTTCTTAGCTTTCTGGTCTCCAGAAAAACTATAGCCCAAATGGTCCAGCATGACCTGACAATTCCGTTCAGCTGCGCCCACTTTTTTGGCGCTGGGTGATACTTGTTCATGGATTCGACCGGTAAATTTGATGCCCCGGTGATTCGTAAACAGACGGTGGGCGCTCGACAGGGTAAAGTTAATGCCATCTTCTTTCAAATTCTTGATGCGCACCTTGTAAATGACCGGCTTTACTTCGAATTTCAGCAATTTCACCAGTTTTCTCTGAGAATTTGCAGGTAAACGTTCATCTGCATCCAGCCACAGAATCCAGTTTTCAGTGGCGTATTTGATTGAGGCATTACGGGCTGCAGAGAAATCCTCACACCACTCAAAATGATGGATTTCAGCCTGAAAGGATTCAGCAATTTCAATGGTGCGGTCTGTCGAGCCCGTATCCAAAACAATCAGTTGGTCTGCAATACCAACAATACTTTCCAGACATTCCCCCAGGAATTGTTCCTCATTTTTTACAATGAGACAAACGCTAAGTCGTTGTTTATTAGATTGTTTCACTGGTAATCAATTCTTGTGTTATACTAATTTAAATTCCATACTATCTGTGCTTGTTATAGGACTTTCCTGCCGCTGATGCACGCGGATTTCCACGGAAATGAATATGGTATTATTGTCATCATTTGGTGCAGCTGGTAATAATCTACAACTTTGTATCCATCTGTTGAAATTCTTTTAACGTTTCGGTCATACTTACCAGGGTTTGTAATTTATCCTTATTGATGATATATACCTTCACATCGTCCCCATCCAATCTGGATGTGATCATTTCGCTGTTTCTGAACTTTTTCAGCTCAATTCGATAATCTGAGAAGGGCAACTTATGTACTTCATTAAAACGCTCCTCAAACAAATGCTGCTCAATCTCGGGTTCCCACCGTTGTTCCCGCATGATCTTATGCAGGAATGCTATTATATCAATTTCCTTCTCGCTCATCTTTTGGAAATGGACCGGAACTTCCTTCCCCTGCTTCTCCATGAAACGGGATTTACAATATTCAGCAAAGAATTTAAATCGGCTATAATCCTTCATAATCAGAATCCGACCCTGTTCATAATTCAACTCACTTTTAGCCATTGGGGTCAATGTGATCTTATTCAAGACCTGATCGACCTGTTCATATGGTAAATTCAAAAGTAGTGAGATATCCTGAGCTAATGGTTTCCAAGGCGTGATGATCTCATCCAAAGCGTTCGGTTCCATAGCTGCTAAAATACTGCTGACCATGAGCACTACCTGTCTGGAATTATCCCGATCAGTCAGGGTGTCCGCTTTTTTGTTAGCCTCCCGTAAGCGCTCAGCCAGAATTTGGAAAAAGGAGCTCATCCAGCTTGGCAAGCCTTCCAGATTCTTCTGGAATAACATGCGACTCATCTCGATACATACAGTACGTTTTAAAGCGGTCACCGTCGCTGAACGCGGGTATCCGTCAATGAGGGCCATCTCTCCAAAAATCGCCCCCTTGCCGAGATGTGCATAAACAACCTTCTGTTTATTTTTAATAGCCGAAACTTCCACTTCGCCGGACTGAATGATGAACATTGAAGAGCCAGGATCTTTCTCTTTGAAAATGACATCCCCCTCAGCGAACTCTCTGGTGCTTTTCTTCTCCAGGAAATTCATGGTTTAATTCTCCATACTTTGGATGATCTGAGCAGCCATTGGTTGAGCCGGATCAACCTCCAGCACTTTTCGAGCAAGGGCAACAGCCTCCTCCATACGACCGGCTTCTATGTTTAACTCAGCCAGGCGCAAGAGGGTCATCACATCTTCAGGATATTGGGTTAGAATTTCCATTAGATGTTGAACTCCCTCTTGAAACTCATCACCCATGAGCAGAATCTCAGCGTAATTGCGACGAGCATCCAGAAAATCTTTATCCTTCTCAATAGCCGTTTTGAATAGTTTTTTGGCACTATCAAGACTACCAGCCTCACTAGCTAGCAGACCTGAGATATTATAAGCAACCGCGTTGTTTGGATTCAAATGGATTAAGCGTCGAATATTTGCAAGAGCGACTTCCGTTTTCCCGCTAGCCCTGGCAGACATAATTAATCCAACCAGGGCATTTTCATCCACGGGGTTTTCACAAAGCAGTTGTTCCAGAATCTTATAGGCTCCTTCAAATTCGCCCTTTTCCAGTTGCCCCATTGCCGAAGAGTACAATTTGGGATGGGTTTCACTCAGCGGGTGCTTGATCTCCAGTAATTCATCATAGTCAATCTCAGGCCATTTTTGCCTGAACACCTGACCCTTGGAATCCAAGGATGCTGCATAATCCATTTTATTTGCTTTGAAGGTTTGACTGCCATAATGGTGGATAAATACGCCTTCATGCACCATGATGGCATAGCCCTCGGCTTGAACCTTAAGGCAAAGGTCGTCATCTTCAAAGTTACCGGTTCCAAAGCCCTCATCCAATCCACCAACGGCTTGATACAACTGCCTGGTCATCAAAACGGCAAAACCAGCGATTCGACGGCGTGGGGTGACTTTGTTTTGATTCTGAGCAGCTACTTTTCCAGCAAATTCATAATAACCTTGATCATCTTCATAAGGAATCTCAGTAATCATCTGGCGGCCACTGATATGATTGGTGATGGGTCCGATCATACCGATTTTCTCATCTAATTCGAGACCTTCAAGCAGTTTTTCCAGCCAGCCGTCAGCCACCAACACATCGTTGTTCAGGAGTAATACATGTTTTCCAGAAGCGGCGGCAACACCCTGATTATTCCCGGCGGCAAAGCCCTTATTGACCGAGTTTTCGATAAGTGTATAATTTGAATTATCCTTCACAAGCTGCTTAAGGAATGCTTGGGTGCCATCACTGGAAGCATTATCTACAAAAATGATCTCATATGGATAACTGGTATGCTCTGCAATGGATTGGATACATTTTCTGGTATAGTCCAGGGCATTCCAGGTGAGTATGATGATGGATACCTGAGGAACATCGCTTGGGTCCTTCAGGTCAAGAACCGTCCTTAAAATACGTTTTGTTGCTGATGGCGACCAATTCTGTTCTACTAGATCGCGTCCCTGTTCGGAGAGTGTTTGCCAAAGAGCCGGATCACGATAAACCCTGACTACTTCGGCAGCAAAAGTTTCTGGCTCATCTGCAACCAGGCAATGTCGATTATGCTCAAGATGCATCCCTTCCGCACCAATTGAAGACGTTACCACAGGGAGACCCCACGAAAGTGCTTCCCCAACTTTGCCTTTCATCCCAGCCCCATAACGTAGGGGATTTACAGAGACACGAGCATGGAAAAGGTAGGGTGAGATATCTTCAACAAATCCTGTAACAATGATATCATCCTGGGCTAAATGGACAATATTTTGAGGCGGTTTATTACCTACGATATAGAATTTCACATTGGGAAGCTGCTTTTTGATCAGGGGGAATACTGAATCGCAGAAATACAGAATAGCATCTCGGTTTGGTGTGTGATTAAAATTTCCTACAAATAGGAGATCATGTGATTTATCATACTCTTTTCGATATTCAATACTCTTGTGAATATTGGGCAATATATGGATGGGTTGCGTTAATTTTACATTTTCTAACTCAATTTGATCTTCAGCTGTGACAACCCATAATTCATCGGCTTCTTTATAGGTCTTTATTTCAAGTTTTTTTCTTGTTAGAGCTAGTTTACGCTGTTTTTTGTCCTTGGTGAGTTCAGATTCACGCAATTCGCGGACAAAGTGGACATCAACAGTATCTACAATAATTTTAGTCTGAGGGGATAATTTCCGAATGATAGATATGTAATGTGCGCCAATCTCCCAAAAGGATAGGATTGCATATTTGAATCGTTTCTCCTTAAACAATATACCGTAATCAATGGGAACCATCTTATCCAGGCTGTAATTAATAACCGTTTTCTTCAATGCAGCAGCATCCTGGGGATAAACTTCAACCCCTAGAGAGATTAATTTTGCAACATAATTAACTTGCGCAGGACTACTAGCACGAGCAATGAAAACCACATGGAAATTGGCAGCAGCCAGGATTTCAACTGTTTGAAAAAGTCGTAATGATCCAGAAGCCTTGTCCCACATAGGTAACTGTGGATCGGCGATCAAAATATTTTCTTTACCACCACGTTCTGCTGCTTTTATCACATTTGCTGGATCGTGTTCATACTGTTGAGATAATTCATGCTCCCACTTTTTAGTAAATTTGACGCGGTTGATGGCTTGATACTTTTTGAATCCAGAGTTAAGGTCTGTCCCAGCAGTTTTCCCCTCGTAGTGTGTAACGCTGCTTAAAGGCTGATAAAGTACTTTATAGCCCTGTTGTCTTACAGAAAAACACAGATCAGTATCCTCATAGTAAGCTGGTGAGTAAAGCTGGTCAAACCCACCTATTTTTTCCCAAAGCTCGGTTCTAATGGTAAGGGCTGCCCCTGAACAATAATCCACTTCCCTAACATAATTAAATCGTGGGTCTTTGGGATTCATGCCCCTTCCAACATTCCACCCATCCCCGTCTGAAAAAATGATTCCACCGGCTTCCTGTAACTCCCCATCCGGGTAGATCAATTTTGAACCAACCGCACCACAATCTGGACGGGCTTGCATCAAGTCCACTACCGCAGATAACCAAAATGGTCTTACTTCAGTATCATTGTTGAGGAAAAATATGAAATCACCTTTGGCTTCTGCCGCACCAGCATTACAGCCACCCACAAATCCTAGATTCTCCGTGTTGGAAAGAATTTTTAGATTCTGGTGTCCCAGATTTGATAAATACTGCCCTGTTCCGTCGGTGGAGGCATTGTCCACGATGATCACTTCATAACGGGAGTAGTGTGTATTTTGAAAAATAGATTTAATACAATTATGGGTGTATTGAAGATTGTTGAAGACGGGAATAATCACTGAAACCAAGGGGATATTTTCGTGCTCAGCCATCTGGGCATCAGCTCCTGGATTTGCCAGAAGAGGTAAGAATTCCTGGATATCAGAATAATAGTCAGTTAAACTAAGCTTGAATTGTCTGCTACTAATCGATTCCTCAGGTGTCTGGAATAGAATTCGAGGCTCTTTAACTGTACCTTTTTTTTGTAGCTTGATGAATGCCTGGGTCGGAGAAAGTTTTTTCTCTTCCAGCAATTTGACATCGAGAGCTAAAATATCCAGGATGAGCCGTTTATCAGCCTCATCTTCAACATTAAAGTTGGGACCATATCCCCGATCAACAAACCGGTTAATCAAAGTGGCAAATGGAAAATACATTTCAACATCAAATTCTTTGATCAGAGCTGGTATAATATCCTGGGCTCTGATACCTTCAAAACCATTTAGACTGCAGTCTCTATTGAAAGGCTGTGCGTCATAACGTTTATTATAGGCATTGAGTTTGTACCGTTGATCCAGGCGTCTCCATATTTCATTAACAACGATATTCGCATTGGGCCACATCACGTGTCCATTACGACCGATCATATCATTGATCAGGAAGATCATGTCCTTGCTTGATTTTTCTGCGAGATGTTTGAATAATTTTTCCAGTTCTATGAGGTGGTGGAGTGAGTGATTTGCCATGATCACGTCAAATGGTCCCGTTAGATTGGGATTATTTAGATCCTGAACCTCAAACAGCACATTTGAGAGCCCCTCTGCGACGGCAGCTTCACGTCCCCTGGCGATCATGCTAGGATTAATATCGACTCCAACTAATTCTACTTTATCGCTGTGTTTCAGGCGCTTAACCATTCCTATTTCAGTGTCACCATTGCCACAAGCCAGCGATAGAAGACGCAGTTTACGTCCGGTTTTTTCCACCAAACTATCAATGTCCTGTATCCACCATTCCATCCAGTCAGAGCAACCCGTCAAATCTTTTAGATTGGGAACTAAGAACTCACGGGTATATATATTGTGTATACTTGGAAGATTATGAACTTCTGTATTATGTTCATATATGGCAATTTCCTGATCAACCTTTTCTTTGTAATCCGGATCTACATCATTGATCGTTTTTGAAGGATATCTTTCTTTCTGTTCTCTTCCCCTCAAAAATTTGCCATGGCTACTGGCATTGTCAATAAGGGTGACCATATCTCGAATGCCTAATTTTGTTGGCGCATCATCAATTCCATATAAACGATATTTCATATGCCACTGGATGTGCTTTTTCCGGTTTTCTATCTGCTGTTCTGATTGGTTCTTGGCATTTAATATTACATCTTCAAATTCAGCATAATCCCAGCTGGACGACCCATAAGATCCAAGATCAAAATATGTTGATGTTCGATTGCCAAGAAAAATTATCGGTTTATCGGTTAAGAGCATTTGATACTGTAAGGAAGTCCCGGTCACCATGAATATGTCTGATTTTTCCATCAGGGCGTAAACATTCGCATTCTTGTCGATCACTATATCGTTATTGGGGTATTTGTCTGCATCTGCAGGATGAGGCTTGATAATAACCTGATAGGATTCATGGTTATGCTGGTAAAATTCATTTAAATGTTTTTCAATCTCAGCCTCATCATTACACCTCTGGCCCCAAAAGCTGAGAATTATTTTTTTCTTGCCTGCAAGCTGCTCTATCAATTTTGTGGTTTTTTCAAAGTCTAATTGTCGATAGTTTTCGATCCTGTTTTTTGTGTAAAATTCTTTGATCTCAGAAAAATATGCCTTATCGAGTTTTTGATTATTACTCAAATGATACATGTTGGATGCTATTTTATCTGAGTGTAAATCAACAAAAATTAATTCCATTGTTTTAGGAAACAGGCCTCTTTCCAAAGAGAAATTCGGAATATCATTCATATCTGCCAAATCCCTTAGAATAAGGCTTTGTGGGAGATTGTCTGTCCAAGCCAATACAATATCCGGCTTTATTTCAAGTAACAGGCTCTTATAATACATGTAAGTATTGTATATTCCATTATAGTGATCTTCTAATGCCTCATCACCGGTAATATGTCGTTCAATTTTTGGGAGCTTTTCATAATTCATGAAATGTACCAAGGCCTCTAGATAATCTTTATCTGTAGGTACCGGAAAAAATTCGATATGATTTTTCAATCCAAATGGAATCTGGATAATTTTAAATTTTTCAATTAAGCGGGAGCCCATTTGAGGCAAGGTTGGGGAAAGTAATGTTAGTTCGATATTCTTTTCACCCAACTCGTCAGATAATTGATACCAGAAATTCTCAAAAGATTGGTCGGCATTTAATGGTAATGTTGTTGTAACCAGGCACTTTTTCATTTTATAAATCCTTTTCCGTCTCTACGATAACCATAAGCCCTTGACCAGGAAAATGGGTTATTGATATATCCTTTCAGCTCGCACTTGAATTTCTGCATTAATCTGGTGATCTAGTGGATCAACATTCTCCATAAAAGTTTCATCAATTTCTTGCCCGGAATATATAAGTCTTAAGAATATTTTATCCTCAGCAATCGGTTGGAACACTATATAGGGAATTAAAGCTGACTGCTTTTGGTCATGCGAAAAAATGAGTTTCTTATCTTTGTCACCAATTTCAACGACCCCCCCCGTTGCCCCTAACCCATCCTGCGCAGTTATGAGTAATGAGAAAGATTGTGAGTGATCAACTGTTGTCGTGCGTAAGGGAAATGACTCAAAGGTTTCATGGCCATTCTGAGTTGAAAAAAAGAGGGATTCCTTGTCCCAGGCGGCTTCATGCAAGGTGAAAATTAATACATGAATTCGCGCTTTACTTCTGCGGGATAAATCAATTGTCTTATGAAAAGTAATACTATCCTGCCCCAGACTAATGGTTCTTTTAAACTGATCATCAATTTTGGCCTTGGCAAATATAATGTATGGATATCTGTTCTCACTTCCATAGGCTATGGCATCTACTGGTTCTAAATCTGTAATCTTATGTTCCCCTAACGACTCGATAACTGCGTGTCCAGAGTAATAATCAGCGCCCAGAAAAATATCATCATAATACCCATGATCCAAAGTGCCGAATAAAGAATGAGGACTGACTTTGCGAAAATTACAAGATTTTACAGTAAGTCCCTTTCGTTTATTAAATAACGCAACAACATTGTCGTTTGCTGTTTCCAAATAGAATTCACCTATATCAATACGAATGTCATTATTATGTAGAGGAAGTTCCAGTCTGATTAAATTCTCAATCTCCTCTAGCGCTGTGTTTTTAGAAGTTCTACCCAATTTTGAATAGAGGTCCTTCTGATATGCCAGCCAACGATCCTGGGTAATATGGGTTCTAAAATCGCTTGACCACAGATAGCAGAGTTTTCTCCAATGTTCTGACGTACTGCCCTGTTTACCATGTATGTCATCATAGAGACAATAGCAGGCTGTATTAATTTCAAGATCGCTCCGACCTGATAGCGCCCAGCGGATAATATTGTACTTCTCCTGCTTTTTCACCGGCAATGGCTGCTCAGGGGATTCCAATGATAATGGATTATTTGCCCGGGAACTGTGAGTATCCTGCACAACAGCTGAAGGCAGGACTAATTCAGCCCAATCAGCCGCTTGTAGACGAGTGTATATCTCCCGAATAATTTCCCAGTCAGCAATATTATTAATTGTTGCTTCAGTTTTATACCGATTTGGTCGATAGTCAAATATTTCAGCATCATTGGTGTAAATGGGGAAAAATCGTTCATACTGTTCATCATGTTGTTTCAAATAATTAATATGATCATCAATTTTTGACTCCTGATGCACACAACGCTGAAACTTTTGGAATGCAATAGAATCTGCCCAAATAAGTCCAATAGTTTGTTCGTGATGATCCACTGCTTGCTGTTGATGATAGCGCCACTCATTATCCCATTCGGGGTGATAATGCCGAGGATTATTCCATTCCATTATCATTGCTTGATAGCCTACATCCAGATAGTGCTGAATCATGCTAGCTGAGTAGGCCATTTCATTAACCAAAACAATTCTGGGTTGAACACCTAATAATGTTTTGTAGCGTTCCATTCCCAACTTTTGGTTCCAGACATTAACCTCGTGAGGAACAAGAGGACCAATAATCTGAGCATAGCCACTCCCCACAAGTTCTACTTTTCCCGCTGAAATCAACTGACGTAAACTATCAACCCATAGTGGATCAATCTCATGAATGATCTCCAGGCTTAAAACACTTATTTCAATTCCCAAAGGAATACCAGAAGCAGCCAGGTTTAGTAGAGGCCAATAGCAGTTTTCAATGACCAGGGATCGATCAGCCTCCTCGATGGAGGAATACATCATGTTTAGATGATATGTGGAATAAAATTTCAGCATTTTTTATACTTTAATCATAGTACCTGATTTTGATTGAGTTTAGCGCATTTTGCGCATTTCGCTGAGCCTCCAAACGTGATGATCCGGTTGTGATAACCATTCCCGGTCTAGAAGGATGAGCAGTTGGTGTTTCAATAATATCGTTAGCATTCAAATTGAAATTATAGTATTCCACGCAACTATTAGTTTTCAAGCTTTCAAGACCTTTAACATCCCTGATTTTGCCAGGCTTTGGGAATAGATATCGTTGACAAATTATATTGCTGCTAACTGGTGTTAATTCAATGGGATTGATTGGTAATCCCAGGGCATGTTTAATTGCAATCCCAACCAGATCAACACCAGTACTGAAAGGGATTTCGTGGGTACAGAAGTAGCCCCCGCTTAATCTGGCAGCCAGCTCAATGATGAATGGTTTCCCATCCTGTACGACAATATCTCCTTTAACAATACCATCATTTATCCCCATTGACAGGGCTGCTTTCTCCACCAGTTCTTTAACTTGGTCCTGGATTCTTACAGGTAGCTCACTGGGTAAATCGCCACCATTTTCGATAATGTGTGGGCTGTATTTATCAAGGAATTCATAATTTCTATCTGCAAATCCAGGGGTATAACACTTTCCGGCAATCATCATAGATTCTGTGCTAATCTGAGGACCATCTATATATTTTTCAATCATAACGCGACCAGTTGGGCTATTACTTTTTGAATGCTGCCAAGCCCAGGGTATGTCAATATCCGGATTCAGTTTTAAAACACCTCTGGCTCCACGACTATCCACCGGTTTTAAGGTTAACGGAAAGCCCCAGTCCTCAACAATATTGAGCAAATCTTGAAGATGGAATAACTCTGTAAATTCTGGTATCAATACTCCATCCTGTTTGAATTTATCCTTCATAGCCATCTTATTCATTGCCAACTCAGCTGACTTGAGGGATATCCCGGGTAATCCTAATTCTTGGGCGACAGCAGCAACCGTGTAGGGAACATCTGATGCGATACAGATAACCCCATCAATATTTCGTACGGTTTCATGATAGTCTCTGGCCTGATTAACGGTCTCTTCAACATCATAAGTGCTGGCAAGCATTCTAGCATCAGAGAACTCAAATCCTGGAGCCTGAGGATCTCCGTCACTCACAATAACGTGTAACCCCATATTTTTAGCCTTGATGATTCCATCAACGGCCTCCCGGCCCCCTGAAATAATGAGGAGTGTCTTAGCCAAAATACATACCCCCATTAGCATTAATTGTCTGCCCCGTCACATACGCTGAATCAGGGGAAGCGAGGAATTTGACAATAGCCGTGATCTCCTCCATACGGCCTATTCTTCCCAATGGAATATTCTTGACTTTTTCTTTTCCTGCATGTGTTTCAAGCTCTGCCTTTGTCATATCAGTTCCGATTAGACCAATAGCAACAGCATTCGATGTAATTCCATCCTTTGAGTAAAGTTTTGCTAGTGATTGTGTGAGGTTTATTAATCCTGCTTTTGAAGCAGCATAATGAACTTGATTATAGCCACCCCACTGGCCTCCAACAGAAGATATGTTGATTATTCTGCCCCACCGTTTCTTTAGCATTCCCGGCAACACTTCCTGGATACACATAAATGGTCCTTGAAGATTAACTTTCAGCATTTTCTCCCAATCACTGTCAATAATGGTAGAAAATGGTTTCTCCTGGGCCATTGCGGCGTTATTGATTAGAATTGAAACACTATCCGAGAAATGTTGGGTAATCTGAGATAGCGTATTATTAATACTCTTACGATCTTCAACGGCCATTTGAAATGCATGAGCATTGCCCCCTTTACCCTTAATAACCTCTGCTACTTCATGGGCGGCATCACAGTTAGTATTATAGGTAAATGCGACTGCATATCCAGCTTGGGCTAGCTCCAGAGCGATTCCGCGTCCCAGCCCTCTGCTACCCCCTGTTACCAGGCACAATTGATTACTGGCTTGAATGTCGTTTTTCATCTTCATTTTGTGAATGGATACATTTCATTCATTTTCTGACCTCCCAATAACATCGGTAATACATCTTCTTCTTCATCGATGTGGCAATGTACAACGCAGGCTGTTGTGTCCGCAAATATCTCATCAAGCCGTTCAGGAAGCTCTGCTTTATCATCTAAATCAAAGCCCTTTAAGCCATATGCTTTACCTATTGCTGAAAAAGATGGGTTAATTTTTCTCCCGGTACTTTCATCTACTGGCCAATTCATAAGTTGGAATTGAGAGACAATTCCCAGCCTTTGATTATCTAAAACAAATATTTTAACGGGAAGATCATAATTATTGATAGTTGCTAATTCCTGGATGTTCATCTGGAATGAGCCATCTCCCACAAAGACGAGACCATAATCGTAGTCATGCCCCTCAAGCAGAGCCCCAATGACGGAGGGTAAATCGAAACCCATTGTACCATGACCAGCGGAAGTCATCCATACTCTGTCTGGTTGATTAAAATTAAAATAACGTGCAACGAGTTGTTGATGAGTACCAACTCCTGATGTGACGATGGCCTTTTGATCTTTAGTATATTCATCTACCGCACGAATGATGTGATATGAGGAAAGGTTCATATCCGTATAAAATTGTTTTGAATTATATTTATTTTTCCAAACATCAATTGTGCTGATCCACTCGGCATATTCATGTTTCGTATTTTTGGAATAGCGTGCATTCATTTGACTCAGAATTTCTTTGAGATCACCCATGATTTTTAGATCGGCCTTTACTCTCCCGGAATTCAGCTCATTGGGATCAATATCCACCCGAATAATTATCTTATCTAACAGAAATTCAGCTAGTTCTGTACCCGTTTGGCGCAGATCTAACCTGGCTCCAAGAACTAGAATTACATCAGCATGGTAGGCAGCTAAATTGGCAAAGTATTCTCCCGTATGCCCAACAAACCCCTTGTAAAGAGGATCCTTACCGGGGATTGCTCCAACACCCGGTAAACTGCACACGGTGGGAATCCCCATGGTTTCAACCAAATATTTCAATTCTGAATTAGCATTAGCAATATGAACACCATTTCCGGCCAGAATTAAGGGCTTTTTAGCTGACTGCAACAGTGCTAGTGCTCGCTCAATATCCCCATCTTGTACAGGGCTTTGTTCTTCTGCTCTGGACAAGCTTAAATCTGATTTAGCGGGGATTGTCCACTGCTCCTGCTCCACCTCTCCTCGTTGAATACTCATGGGCATATCGATGAGAATTGGGCCAGGTCTCCCCTGTATGGTAATTTGAATCATGTCAGCAATCTGCTGATACAATTCCTGGAATTCAGTCACAACACAGGCAGCCTTTGTCACTGGTGTAAATAGATTTTTTGAATCAGTTTCCTGAAATCCGGTTTGGCGGACCTTACGGTCAAAATTAATATCACTTACACCTACCTGACCCGTTATGGCAATAATAGGAATTGAATCATAATAAGCATCAGCTATGGGTGTAATGAGGTTGGTAGCCCCTGGTCCTGATGTTACCATAACCACTTGAGGCTTTCCAGTTATCTTTGCTGCTCCGATGGCTGCATAGCCGGCACCTTGTTCATTTCTAGCACATACATAATGAATACCCAACTCAACAAACTCATTCAGCAATGGAGCAATTGTCCCGCCCGGGTAAAGGTATACGGTGGTAATCCCAAAATCCTTTAATGCTTTTGCAACCACTTGAGCACCATTCTGTTTATCTGTACTATAATTCATTTTAACGGGGCCTCTATTTGCGTAAGATCATTAATTTTCATATGGTTTATTCAAAGACTACCGCTCCTGCTGGAAGGGGCCATAGCCCATCACTAGGAACACTTTCAGGAGAGGTATTGTGCATATCCTCCGAAATATCAGGAATAACAATATCTAATTCCTGTTCATACTTTTGTTTGGTAGTGGTATGCTCATCACCCTGGATATTCACTAACGCCAGGGCTACATCTTTTTCGAACTTGGAAATAAATTGATGCCAGATTTCGGTATGATTTTCATAACGGTATTTTACCTGTTTATAGATGTTTTTCTTCACCACATGAATACTATATAGCACCTTAAGTAAGCGGGCACTTGTCTCCTGATTCGGATGACGTCGGTAATACCATAACTTATAATTCAGATATCCAACATCAGAAATCATATTGAGCTTCAACCTGAAATGCATATCTGCAGCTAAGCCCAGCTCATTTTCATAGCCTCCAACCTCTTCATATAATTGACGTTTAATGAGCATGCTTGATGGGTGAGTATGACTGCCAATCAAATTAATTCGCAACTCTTCGATAGCAGGAATAATTCCAGATTTCTTATAAAATGAGGGCAGTTGACCAAGCAAATTATTTGCATCAATATGATACCATTCCGCAAAAACATAACCAAGGTTTTCAGATTTCTGAAATACTGACAAACAATTCTCAATAAAAACTGGAGCAATAATATCATCAGCATTCAAAACCATGAAATATTCTCCTGTCGAATATCTCACACACGCATTCCAATTATCATATATGGGTAGAGTAATATCATTATAGTATATTTTCACTCTTGGATCACTGCTGAATATTATATCAATTTCTTCTCGGGATCTATCGGAGGATGAATTTTCCAGTACCACAATTTCGATGTGATCATAAGTCTGATTAATTGCACTCTGAATTGTTTGGATAACATACGGATACATATTGTATGTTGGGATACAGATACTCACTAAGGGTTTATTTTTGCTCATGCCTTATCCACCATGTTCAATCATTAATATTATTATTGAATGCAACACTTAATCACCTTTAATGGAGTTTGATACTGACTTTCTTATCGAAGTACTGCTGATGCTGACAAAGCGAGGTATGAATAACATTGAAATATTCATCTCCCGCAGGAACTCTTCATCAATCCCAAGCTGAGGTAATATCTCAGGACGCATCCAATCGGTTCCTACTACAATAAAATTTGGATGTATTGAAGCTATATTAGCTCTCTGATCCTCCATGTGCTCAATTATTTCAATCGTATCTAATGGGAAGAATTCTGTTAATGCCAAAACTCGCTCATCTGCTGAAAAAACACACTTCTTGCCATTCTCTTTCACAAAGATGTCACCATTGACAACGATAATGGGCTTAATATTCAAATCTTTGATCTTTTGAATTAAATTAATATGTCCAGCATGAAGAATATCAAAAGTGCCTCCCACATAAGCTACGAGTCCAGAATTCTTTTTATTCATATTAAGCATCTAATTCTCCCTGTAAGATTGAATACACATACTCGATCATGTATTATTCAGACCATATTGTATAGAATGTGGTGTAACCTTATGCTCAGGTACTGAAGGATGATTGCCCGAAAGGAAATTAATCGCAAGGTCAATGAAATTAAAACTCAAGGCATTAGGAAATAATTTCTCAATTAAAAGATCTCCCCCAATATCAAGGTGAATTTCGATCAAATGTATATTTCCTTGCGCATCCAGCCGAAAGGAACACATGAACGGAGATCTTGAAATATTGAATACATTAATAATATTTTGAGCAACAAAATGTATCTTTTTTTCAATTGATGTATCTGAATATTTTGAGGGTATGGAAAAACCCTTCCCATATATCCTTTTATCCTTATCTATCTGATTCATTTCATCTATCAGACAGATTGGTACTAACACACCACCATCAACAAAACTGATTAATGAGACATCATCACCAACGATAAATTCACTTATCATAACATGATCATTCAAAGTCACATTTTCAGCATAATTCAGTGCTTCACCCAATTCAGAAGAATGAGTAACAAGTGAGATACCGCTCTTCCCTACAATGCTCAGAGATGGCCTAACAATACAAGGATAATTACCCTTATATATAATTTTCTGGTCATGTATGGAGTAGCTATGGTTCTTAGGACAAAGGATGTCCTCATCTTTACATTTCTCAAATAGTTTGTGTTTGTTTACAATATGTTTTGCTGATTCAATAGGATAGCCAGGAATCTTTAGATGATCTGACAGCCATGCTGCGGTAATCACTGGTGGTCCCGATGAACGATTGAGAATACCTGCATATTCATAATTTGCGGCCAGTTTATCTATGGGGGTCATCAGCTCACTTGGTATAAAAGTACTCATGATAATTTTTTCATCTGCAATTGAAAATCCGGGAGCCTGCACATTTTGATCAATAGCAATGATGGCGTATCCCATAGCCTTTGCTCTTTCGATCAGGGGTAATTGTGATTGACCAGCGCCAATTGAGATGAGAGCTTTCATGAATGATAATCGCCTGGGTTAAGTAATCTCATATCTGCCCGCAGTTTCTTCATCTTTTAAGAGTTGCTTATCCTGTATAGCAGTCTTCTCGATCAGATCCTGATATTCTATATTTCGTTTATCACTAATCTTCATTTGAATCCTGCAAATCAATTATAATATCATTTCCCGATATCTGTCTGGATAGCCGTATATATTTTTTACTATGGCGTTGATAGTCCGAATGAAAATACGAATTGATGACATCAGTTTCATATCCGATTGCAGTTATGATTATTATATCATAATTCTCAATATCAGTTTCTCTGATATCCAGTACTTCTTTGCCATAAAACTGCGTCTGTATTTCATCAACCAGACCCGATGATACACAATAATCATCTCGGTTGATACTCTCAATTAGCGCTGCTGAAACAGTTCCACATCCATAGATGAGGCACTTATCAACCTTCTCGATCGTGTTGAGTAACTGGGGAGTCAATGAAGTAGTATAAACAGTAGTTGGCCGAAGTTCCGGGAGATATTTTTTGATAGCTGCATCCCAGATTTGCTTTTCGCTGGACCAGCTTAAGGATGACAATTTAATATCCTTAGACTGTTTGGTTGATATTCCACCATGATATAAGGGATGAGATAATACAATTGTTTTCTGCCCTGTTTTTTTCGCAAGCAATGTGAATATCACTTCACCAACTCTATTTAAACCCTCTTGGGGAAATTCAGGTACAAGAGTTAGTACTTCATTTTTTATGTACATCATGCAACCCGTGATCGTGTCACATTCTCTCCACTCGGGAAATTTACTACTGGTATATTGTTGCCCCTTATCCTTGCCTTCATAGGTGATCTCATTGTTTATCATGACAAGGTCATAACCATTATTCTGGACAATATTTGTACCCGGTTTTAACATGGTGTACCCAATTATTGAGCCATTCTGATAATTTCTTTTTAGAGCTTCATACCAATCAGGGGTAAATAGGATATCATCCACAAATATGAGAATATCTTTCCGCTTGTCTCTAATGCTTAAAATGTAATTAAGCGTTTGTTCTCGATATTCTTGTTCTTCAACTATATTTATTTTTATTGACTCAGGGTCTTCTGCTATCGAACTGTAAAATGAGGTTAGCGTTGCCTCTACATCTTTTTTTGAAAGAGCATTAATCAAGTATATATCTATTTTTTTCAGTTCAATCATTTGGGTAAAGATATTTTCCTAATAGATATTGATTTGTGTAATATTCTGCAAAGTTGTGCCCCATCTCCAAATAATATTTGGATAGTCTACTTGGATGATCAATGCCAATATCCAGGACAACATAGTCATCCCCATTTACTAGAACGTCGTATTTCACGATAAGCGCATCAATCAATAATCTATTATTTACATTCAATAAAGTTTCAGCTATGCCAAGATCAATGATCCTTTCTTCCATAGCTGATGACAACCGGTTTCCTTGGAAATCAAACAGATAAAGCCGATCCTTGATAAAATTAACTCTAAAATATTCACCAATAAATTCTTCCTGAAGTACATAGCCATTCACCAGGAATCGATCTTTAACCCAGTTGATATCAATATCAGCTATTTCCTGTTTATCAAATTTGTAAATGTAGAGTGGATTTTTGCTTCGGTCTGACTTCAAATAATAATTGGTATCAGGCTTTAATTTGTGTGATTCCTGGGCTAACTCAGATTGCGTGCAAATAAACTTAGTCTCAGGATATGGTACCTCATTCAGTGCAAAATACTCATAGAATAATTGTTTGTTTAATATGAGTTCAATTGTTTCACGCTTCAACCAATGCTTACCAATATATTCTGACACAGCACTGACACCCAGGTAGGCAAATTGTTCGGCAGCTGTAAATACATAATCTTCAGAAGTGAGACCTTCTGATCTTGCAATATCAATCAGTTTTTCAAAATCCAGGTATCCAACATTGTAAAATTTATGACAAAGTTTTGCCCCTGGCGCTTTCTGATTTAGATCGGTACCAATCACATAGTACGCTTTAACCAAGAGCTTCAGGTATGGTAATTGAGCATGATTACAACCTAGAAATAAGACTTTTTTCATGTGCACTTACTCATCTTTTGATGTAACCCTGGATAAACGCTTTAGATTTTCCAGGAAAGCAAATCAGCTCAATGAACATTATAATTTTCACCAACTTGAAATTTTGCTTCCCAGACGTCCTCTTTGTTCTTCCTGAATAATTCCTTGTTAATCCATTTTTCTTCCATCACACTCCAAAATTCATTTTTTGTTATTCCAATATATTCACAGAATATATCGATGTATTTTTCCGGACAATGTCCATCCCATTGGGTTGCCAGCACAATGGCCTCTTCCCTGGTCATTTTCCCCATACGGATTAGCTTGCTCAAACCATCAGAATAATTCGATGTGCCAAATTTATAATACTTTATCATGGGATTAATTATCTGCATATCACTATCAACTGATCCAAAGCGACTTAGCCTGCCAGGGATTTCTTCACGGCCGGTAAGCCCTCGTTTCCTGGAGAACTCAATATTGTGTTCACTGGACCATTCCTTGAGATAATATTGAAGATATATTGCTCGGATTCCCTTGCTTAGCATTGCTTTTTTATCAGGGAATTGATATAAATACAAATCTTTTTCCGTTATGCCGTCTCCAACCCAATCTGCGGCATTCCCCCCTTGAAGTGTATTTCCCATTACAATATCATAGGCATCATCGTCACCACCGGTCCCATTTGTCGTATTCCCCAAAATCAAACCGGGGTTTTCCCCTTGAATGATCAAAGGAATATTATAGGCAAGTGCTGTTTGATATGTGACTGCAAACAAAGGATACTCTGAGGGTTTAACCGGATTTCCATGTTTATAGAATGATCGCTTTGTTAATTCCTGCATGATCTCAGGATTATTTCGCCATGATACCATGTCAAAACCTTTGGTAACAAGGTTTTCTAAATTTTTTTGTCCGGCATCTGTTATTTTGTCAGGAGCACAATTCACCAGTAGGCAATTAAGATTTAACACCTCTTTGGCATATATGGCCTGAAAAGTACTATCTTTCCCACCACTGACTCCTATTGCACAATCCCAGGTATCATTGCTTGTTTGCCTGGCCCACTGGGCTAACTCATGCAACTTTTGCAGACGTTTATCCCAATTAATTTCAGAGTTTACCTCCTCATTATATGAACAGGACTTGCAAATTCCGTCAGAGTTAAACTTCCTGCCTGGAATACTATCAGTTGTGATACATTTATTACAATACAACAAAATAAAGCTCCTTCTTTATGAATCGAGTACAGTTACTCAGTAGACTCAACAATCCCCAGCATGTCCAATGTTGACAGTTTTGTAAAAAGTATCTGGCAGAACATGAATATCAACCTAACATCAATAAATATAGTCATTTATGCGAATATTGGCTATGCTCTTAATTATCAACACTTTGCGCCTCTGCGTTCTCTGCCTGCCACGGCGAAGTTTTACGGAGACGGGCGAGAGGGACTTTTTGCGGAATTGTCAATGTTGATACACTGTTATTTGCGACTAACATGGCCACTCTTCGACCGCCTTTTCCATCAATAATTGTCTGACTTTGTTTACTCATTGCCTTTAAATTCTCATCATTGGCTAACAGATTATGGACCTTATTAACTGAGGTAAAATCTGATAATTCTGCTATGTTTAAACACGCACCGATACTGGCTAGATCTTTGACAATCTCTGCATCACCTACTGAAAGTGTTCGATAAATACATTGCGGAATACCCATTGTCAGCAGTTCAATACTGGTAATCCCAAATACAGAAAAGGCGAATCTGCTCTCCGCAAATAATTGATATATATTCTGCGGATTTTGGACAATCTCAGTTCGCTCGAACCCCATACGATCTATTTGTTGCTGAAGGATATCTGCTTGTACATAAGGTCCAACAATAAATCGGAGTGGGTAAAAGCCAGGCAGTTTTCTCAACAATACCAGCAAGTGCTCTGGAATTATACCACTTGCTCCAGCAGTTACAAGAATTGTATCTCCTCCAGACAATGATGCACTAATTTTTGGTAAATCCCGGTTTACTAACATGAACTTAGATCCGATGTATAAATTTTCTTTGGATTCAATACCGGGTTTTTCTATGGTAGATAAGGTGGGTATAATAGTTAACGCAGCTTCAAAGGTTTCATTTGGGAAAACGTCGATTACCGTTAGTGGTAAATCGATATCTGTAATAAAACTGAACTGTCCGTGGAGATCTTCTTGTTTCACATCTATGACTAGTCCATCTACTTTACCCTGATTGCAATAATCAGCCAGGGTATCTTTTAGATTAGTCACATTATCCCATTGCTGGTGACTATAACCTGCAGTACTGATTCGAGTTGTGCAAACGGCATCATTATTCACCATGAAAGTGACTTTTGCTGAATGGGTTTCTTGCAGTTCACGTGCTAAGACCAAAGATCGTGTTAGATGTCCCATCCCTAATGTATTTGATGCGTAAGTAATAATCAGGAAATGGTGTGATTTCTCATGTCTGCCCTTTTGATGAACATGCTGATTAATATTCAATATTTGCCGATCCTGATCCACCAACTCTACCACATCTGACAAATCGAGACTGGTCCCAACTGCTCCAGTTTTTGCATATAGCTGGTTCATGAAATCTAAATCGGCCTGAGTATCAACTGAAATTCGAATATCAGTCCGTCTGAATTGAGGTCGTGGTACAATCTCAATTCCATGAAAATGGGTACTCTTCTCTAAAATTACAGATCCTGCATGTTCCTTATGGGACCAGGTAGTAGACATTTTGTCTAAACGCTGCCAGGTATCTGCTGTATGAAAGCCAAGACCCTCATGGAGACATTCATATTTTGTTTTATCAACGAATACATAATCAGCGTTGCCTTTTCTGAGAATCTCGATTCCCCGGGATAAAAAATGAGCATCTACTAGGGGACAATCACCCAAGATGGTAACCACTTTATCTGCTTCAAAATACTTAACAGCACGTGCTATACGACCGGTTACATCATCCACATCATCATCAAAATATGTATCTACTCCAAGTTTAGCGCTAATATCAGCTAAATCCTGATTCTCCAAAGCAGGTCCAGTAGCCAATCCAATTTGGTCAATCCTTGAAATTGGTTTGAGTCGCTCAATAATATGTTGGATTAGCGGGATATCATTAATTAGGCGTAATTGCTTTCGCGGTAGTCGGCTAGAGGTTAATCGAGCGATGATAATAGCTACAATTTTGGAGCTTTGGCTCATCCCTGAAAATCCTTGGGTGGAAAATTCTTTCGGGTTTTTTTCAATGGCCTCAACCCATCAGCAGGATCTGCTCGCCATTCTCGTTCACCTGCTTCAGATTTACTTGCTCTAATTTCCCCATCACCATCAGCCTCCAAACCATGTCGAATATTTTGGATAACCGGGGCTATCTCATCCGGCAGCCAGCAATGACCGGCTGAGTACTCTTCCCCATTACCCTCAAGGTCTAAATGAAATTCAATCATGGCTGCATTATAATGGTGTACTGCTCGATAGATTACGGCGGGATCTCGGCTATGGTCGGACCATCCAATAGATGGTTTTACTTGAAATTGATTAAATCTCTGCCTTAATGAATCTAATGCTTGCAAATTTGCATCAGTCAAAGCGGTGGGATATGTGCTATTGCAATGCAGAATAGTGATATCTTTTGAGATTCCAGAGAGAACAGTTGAGACGGCTGCTTCTATTTCGGACATATTTGCCATGCCAGTTGAAAAAACGATCGGTTTACCGGTATCCGCACAGCGTTCAAACAAGTTCAACCATAATAATTCATAGGAAGCAATTTTGTAGAAATCCACATAAGGTTCCAGAATATCCACAGCCTCCAGATAGAAAGGAGTACATGCGAACTCAATTCCTAATTCATGGGCGTAACTTGCCAAGTCCGGAATAAATGTTACAGGAAGCTCCCATTTTGTCCTGTTACGGTGATTAGCACTATTTTTTAAAATCTCTGGAGCAAAAAGCTGATCAATTTTAAAGAGTTGAAATTTTACTGCATCACAGCCTATTTCTGCTGCGACTTTGACAAAAGTAAGGGCCCGATCAAGATCAGTGGCATGATTTGATGACACTTCAGCTACAAATTTAGCAGCCATTGTAAAAATCCTGAATTGTAGCAATCACCCGATCCTGGCCTGAATCTGAGAGTGTCGGATAAAGTGGTAGAGACAATGCTTTATCATAATAGGCTTCACAATTTGGAAAATCTCCAATTTTATATCCAAATTGATTCTGATAATATGGGTGGAAGTGAACCGGGATATAGTGCACTTGCACCAATATATTTTGCTGATGGAGATAATGATACAACTCATCCCGGCGCTGGGCTTGAATTACATACAAATGATAGCTTGCTTTATTTATAGGTTTGCGGGCTTGCGGCTTTACGAAGAGCGAATTATGAAATGCTGTATCATACTGCTTGACAAGTTCAGAACGACGCAGACACCACCCATCGTTCTTACTCAACTGACTTAACCCTAATGCACATTGAAAATCAGTAATTCTGTGATTGGCGCTCAAATTGTGCATTTCATATAGCCATGGCTGAGCTTTTTTGACACGATTATCGGCAGGATTTAATATCCCATGTGAACGTAGTGAGAGCAGGTTTCGATACAACGTTTCATTGTTTGTGGTGACCATACCACCTTCACCTGTTGTGATATGTTTTACCGGATGAAAACTGAAAGTTGTTACATCAGAATAAGAACAATCCCCGATCCGGTGTTTGGTTCCCCTGGAATCACTCCAGACCCCTCCTAGTGCATGACATCCATCCTCAATTGTATAGAGTCCATGTTTTTTAGCCAATGTTGACAAAGCTTCCATGTCAACTGGAGAACCGGCGAAATGGACAGGAATAATACCTTTAAACTGTTGCTGGGATTCTAGATTAGCTTCAATGTGACCCATTGAGATATTAAAATCGTTTTTGTCAATATCGACCAGATGGGGCACGCCACCATTTAGGGCAATGCTATTTGCTGTGGCAACAAAAGTATTGGCAGTAGTAATGACATGTTCTCCTGCCTGTAGTCCAAGCGCTTTATTGGCAATGGTTAGTGCTGATGTTCCACTGGAAACTGCCACGGCATATTTTGCTCCGCAATACCTGGCAAAAGCCTGCTCAAATTCTGAAACCTTAGGACCTTGAGTGATTAGCGGATCATTGAGTATTTCTACGACTGATTGAATATCTGCAGCATCAAGTGCCTGCTTACTATAGGGAATTTTCTCCAAAACGGATCACAACTTAATATCTAACTGATTTTCTATGAGTGACCGGATATCATTGGCATCTAGAAAATCAGGATTATTATTACTATTGTACTTAAAACCATCATCAAGCAGGTGACACTTGATGCCTTGTTTGGAATTGAGCTTCATTGCG
>JAOZSM010000013.1 GCA_029939675.1 Fidelibacterota bacterium | reverse complement strand
AAAAATTATTTCGACTTTCGTCTGAAAAAGAGCGCGCAATAATAAGCTGAGAGTGCCCCCACTACAACAGCTATTTTCTCATCAAACTGTCTAAGGTTTTTACCGGGATGTCAGACATTCCGGAAATGTAATGTCAACTACTAATAGAATGCGTCCGACTTACCGACCTGAACGATTCAATTTGCCCCTGTTGATCCAATACCGGAGCACCACTCATACCCCGAAAGGGGACAGTCCCCGCCTGGGGACGTAAAACACGTGGTATTAATTGCATCTGACTGCAGATAACTCCTAAAAGATATGCAACACCTCGCTCTAATACCATATTCAGTTCCAAAATGTCTATTATATTCAAAATATTTTGCTGTTTGACAAACTTAAAATGTGAAGCATAGCGGTAGCTATGGTGAGAATTTTAAGTGCAGTCAAACCGGAAAAGATGCAGAATATATGGACAGGTTGGAAGTGAATATGGTATAAGTCAGAATTTTTCACCCCGTGCTTCCCGGATCTGACTACCAACAGGACGAATTCGGCCCCAAATGCTGTAAATAATAGAGATGGCAGTCATTACCTGCAGGACTGAGCATCCAAGTCCAATGATATCTGCGGCTCCCCGGGGGTATAGTCCCTGGAAAATCTCCGCCACAAAACGGAGCAAAGTTGATCCGGTGTATACCCAGTAACTGGCCTTGATCATAGCCGGATTATATTTTTTATCATCCTTTCTGGCTCGGGGAAAGAACCAGACACCCACACCCAGGATCATTAAGAACATACCTCCCATGAGCAAAATATGCAGGTGGGCCTGGATCAGAGTATACGGCAGGGTCCAGCCAAAAATCTTAGCTCCATAGATGTATAGACCTGAAATAAGTCCCAGGATAAAAAATGTGAATGAAGTTTTAATAAAGTAACGAGCCATCGTAAACATAATTTTCAGTTCTCCTGATTAATTGTGCCGGTCTGACCATGCAGACCAGCATCTCCAATGTAAAAAATATTTCAACAGGATGATTAACGAATAACACTAATTATTAAGATTTTCCCATCAGCCTGGGGACTTATTGTTTTTAGTGCATTACCGCCATGCTCTGGATGTAAAGACAACGCATGCGTTGTCTCTCCCTACGCATGTTGAATCCATAAAATAAACTTTTGACCGTGCACCCTTTTCAATTGTTTCATGCCCTTTGCGTTCTTCCGCGGCTAATGAAAGAACATGTTTCACTCCAGTCCGATGTGTGTATTTTCCAGCATGAGTGATATGCTGATCCAACTCAAGGACTATAGCCAGATCGAACTGGAAGACTGGGTGAAAACCCAGGGCGAAAAAGCTTTTCGCGGTCGACAGTTGTTCCAATGGATCTGGCAAAAAGGAGTTGGTGAATTTTCGGAAATGACCAATTTATCCAAGTCATTGATCCAAAATTTAGAGCAGAATTGCAGCCTGGGTCTCTCGACGGTGCATCAGGTACAGACTTCTGAAACCCAGGGAACCTCAAAATTTTTAATCCGACTGAATGATGGCAAATTTATCGAAACTGTCCTCATCCCAGAAGGTAAACGGGTGACTGTATGCCTTTCATCCCAGGTCGGCTGCGCTCTGGATTGTGATTTTTGTGCAACTGGTAAAATGGGCTTAAAAAGAAATCTAAGCAGTGGAGAGATCGTCGATCAACTATTGCATGCAAGACGCTTTAGTGACCGGCCCATTACCAATATTGTTTTTATGGGCATGGGGGAGCCTTTCCACAATTATAATCAAGTCATCAAGGCAGCTAATATTCTTAATGCAGAATTGGGTTTTGCCCACGGTGCTCGCAAAATCACCATCTCAACCAGTGGCCTGGTTCCCCAGATCAGGCAGTTTACTGAAGAGGGTCATCGCTATAAATTAGCCGTAAGTCTAAATGCCAGTGATGATTATAGCCGGACCAAATTGATGCCGATCAATCAGAAATGGAATATTGCTGATCTGGTGGCCGCCTGTCAGGAGTATACCAAAACGTCCAGCAATATGCTGACCTTCGAATATGTTTTGATGGATGGTGTCAACGACAACCTGGGCGATGCCAGACGCCTGACTCAAATAGCCAATCAAGTATTCTGCAAAGTGAATGTGATTCCCTATAATGAAGTCGCTGAGAACTATAAACGTCCATCCAATAATCGTATTAATAATTTCCTGGAAGCGTTGAAAGGTGCCAGATTTGGGGTTACTGTTCGCTGGAGCCAGGGCGATGATATCGATGCTGCTTGTGGTCAATTGAGCACGGCAGTTCAGGACGAGAGTTAGCCCAAAACACTATGGCAGATAAGATGATCAATGACGCAGTAGCGAAAATTCGTACAAAGGGACCCTTCAAGGCCGAGATTGCTTTGGTCCTGGGCTCTGGATTGGGCAATTTTGTTGAAACCCTGGATCAGACCACCCGACTCTCCTTTTCTGAGATTCCCGGTTTCCCAATTTCGACGGTCGAGGGACACTCGGGAGAATTAGTTCATGGATATCTGGGTGATGTTCCTGTGCTGGTTAATTCCGGCAGAGTCCATTTTTATGAAGGCTATTCGCTGGAGCAAGTAGTCTATCCCATTCACATATTGCAGGCTCTGGGAGCCAAAACCATAATTTTGACCAATGCCGCCGGTAGTATCCGAAAAGACTTCCCACCAGGCGATTTGATGTTGATCGATCATCTGCTCAATCTTACAGGACATTCGGTCTACCAGGATAACCAGGAGCCGGAAAGCATTTTTGATCCTCAAATCCTGAAGCGGGCCAGTCAAATTGCTGAAAATGAATCTATCTTGCTGAAAGTGGGCTCTTATGCCGGTTTGAATGGACCATCTTATGAGACACCGGCAGAGATACGCTTCCTCAGACTGAAGCAAGCTGATGCAGTTGGAATGTCTACGGTTCATGAAAGTATGGCAGCCTTTCAAGCTGGAATGCAGGTCCTGGGAATCAGTTGTCTTACCAACTACGCAGCGGGCATTTTGGATCAACCTTTAAACCATGAGGAAGTCATGGAAACCGGTCGGAGGGTCCGTGAGGATTTTGCCAAATTACTTACTAAATTGGTTCATTCTCTGGCTACATAATTGGTCCCTCAGACCCCATTCACTCACCTGCTTTAAATAAAAAAATGAAACATATCAATCTGATATGGCGCTATATCGAATTGATGCTAAATTAAACCGTTTATAACGTGTTATTGTGAATGCGGTAACGTCGTATGTTGTAATATAATAATATGTTACCATGGTTTCCTCTCATTGTGGCATAGCAATTGTCCTTGTGAAGAGCAAATGAATTGGACAAAAACAATGAAAACGGAAAACGATAGATTAGAAAGGACCCTGAAAATGACCAAAACAACAGATTATCCGACTACTTGGACCACGATCTCTGGAGCAGTAATCGCATTTTCGAATGTAGGAGTACTGGCAAGTGTGATTACCATCCTGGTATCACTCATGCTTGTAACCCCGGTATTTGCCCAGGCAGGAGAAGCTCAAGTATCCATTAAGCTAAATAGTTTGGGGGCTTTTGACCAGGACTTGAAAGAAGTTGAACAGGAACTTGGTGAAGTTGCCAAAGAAGTTCAAGAAGCTTTGGATGAGATTGGAATAGAAACTGGTATTAAAATCCAGTTTGATGATGAAGAGGGTGAATCTCGTCCCAAGTTGGGAGTTTATCTCAATGATATGGATTTTGAAGATGCCTATAAAATGCGTTATCCCTATGCCCATGGTGTTTTGGTTAATGGGACGGTAAACAACGGTAGTGCTGATCAAGCAGGTATCATTGAAGACGATATCATCATGTATTTTGATGGTTCAAAGGTGCTTTACGAAGATCATCTGGTTCGTTTGATTCGCAGCAAACATTTTGGAGATCAGGTTCAGGTTATTTTCTGGCGTGATGAAGCCCTGGATTCAACGATAGTAACTTTTGTCAAACCAGTGAAAAAGGATAAAGAAAAAGCCTTAACTCTGGTTGAAGAGGAAAAGGAAGAAAAGAAACGACGTAATTCCCGTGGTTATGGTGGTGGTGGTTTTACTCCCATGTTGGTAGAAGATCCATTTGTCGATGCAGTTGCCCTGATGACCAATCTTGGACTTAGCTCAACCCCTTTTAAAACTGAAGGTATCATTCTCTGGGGTGGCTCTGGTCAGGGTTATGTGGGTAACGGATGGTTCCTGGGTGGTTTTGGTAATGGAACAAGTTATTCAAATAGTATCCCAATCACAGTTGGATCAGAAGTTATCGATCGTAAGGTTAGTATGGCTATTGGATTTGGTGGATTTACTGTTGAAAAACGATTGGCTCCTTTTTCTTGGGCTACTCTTGGTGTTGGTGTTGGACTTGGTGGCGGTGGAATAGATGTATCCGTTACTCAGAATGATGGCGATTTCTCATGGATTACTATTGGTGCTGATTTGCTTGATACCAGAACAACCACGGTGAATTTTTCAAAGAATTATGCCATAGCTCATCCCAGAGCCAGCCTGATGCTGAAGTTAACACCATGGATGCGTCTGAAAGCTGAATATGGTTATCTGTATGGCTACTCTTTCAGTGATGGATGGAATACCACCCTTGGTGATGGTTCTATTGAAATGGAAAAAGAATCCTATGAATTGGACGGGAGCCCTGCCACAGAATTAGCAGCTTCGACCATTTCACTGGGATTGTGGTTCGGATTCTAAATTAACTAAAAAGGTATAACTGTTTCTGATGCCGGTATCAACTTGATGTCGGCATCAGGAGTTTTCTAAATAGTGGAGTATAAATGAAAATAAAACTAAGTTACTTTTTTGTATTTCTTATCCTGGTAACTCCACTTTACCCGGCACTATTAACTAGTGATTTACAGGTAATTGTTCCCACTGGTGATCCCCTGTTTCAGGAGCACTGTAAATTTATCCAGCCTGTCTATCAAAGTATACCCGGTGTATCCTTTAGAATTATTGAAACCTCACGAGGTGGTCTGTTAATCATTCGGGAACAAACAAAACCCTGGGCTGCCCAGAGTTCTCAAATTATCGAGCTTAAAAATATCGATGAAAAACAACTTATTCTCAACCTCATTAAGCAACATGAATTGATCGGTAATCGGAACAATATTAATGTGATCCTGGAATAATCAGGATCTGATATAGGCGACATCAAACTATGACACTCACGATGTACCTAAAGAACAAAATTGGATAGCGAAGCTAGTGCTGCAATACCTTGCTGATAAGGTTGGCGTTGGTGCGCTTTTCCTAACTCAACTGCTGCTCACTGCTGTTGTTGGAACAGAGCCATACTTCCAGGATGTAAACCTGGACGTGCGGGGGGATCGTTTATTCATTTCCGGCAGCCTGGTGGAGAGCTTTACTCCAGATCTAGACCTGTTATTACAATCCGGAGATGCCGTAGTGATTCATTTTGAAGTGGACCTGGTTAACGCCGAGAATGATTCCGTTGTCGCCATCGCCGATTGGGAACATCATTTTCTCTACTCCCTGCTTGAAGATGATTACAAAGTTTATCGCAGTGAACACGATAAGACAGAATACATCAATAGTCTTAAAGTTGCCAAAGATGAATGGGTAAAAATTGATAATGCCCTTTTTTGTCGCATGCGGGTTATGGAAGATGAACACTATTATTTTTTGAGGATGTCCGCATTCCTGGAAGAGATGGAGATGCCTGGCATTACCAAAGAAATCAACCTCATGTCATTTTGGAATCGTATCAGACCCATATATATCTCAGAAACTTTTAAGAAAAGACAGCTGGTATTATGAGCTTGAAAATGCCTTCTTTTAGAATTCAGATCATCGTACTGGTTAGCTTGGTCACTCTGGTTGCGGCTTTGCTCATGCGTGAATTTTTCATTAGTAATCTCACCTCTTATCAAGACCAGATAACGGATCTATCAACCAAGAAAAAAGTCCGCGAACTCTATAAAAATTTCAATGCTATCCTGGACTCCAGTCAAGTTGGGAGCTTCAATAAAGAAGTTGAAGGCATTCTAAGAGATTTACAAAAGATTGAAATAGCTGGTGATTTTTATAGTCGTGATATTCGGCGTTATTCAGTCGGAATTGTGATTCTTATGGTGACCCTCACGGGGAGTATTTTTCTACTTTTATTTATGATTATCACCCGGCCATTGACCCGTTTGCTCACAGCGACGGAACAATTGAAGAGTGGTGATTTTGAAATTCAGGTCAAGGAAAGCAGGTTCTCACCCCTCAATGATCTCATTGTTGCTTTCAATAATATGGTTAGTGAGCTAAATCAGAGTCGTGAACGATTGATTGAAGCTGAAAAGCAGACCATCTGGCAGGAAATGGCCCGAGCAATGGCTCATGAAATAAAAAATCCATTGACCCCCATTCGGTTGGCCGCACAACGCTTGGAAGCCAAACACTATGAGCGTGCCGAAAACCTGCCTGAAGTATTGGAAAAATCCATGCGAATTATCAATGAAGAAGTAGACAATCTCCAAGCTCTGGTTACCGCATTTTCCGGTTTTGCTAAAATGCCAGAGGCCAAATTCGAAACCTATGATCTCAACCAGCAATTGAGTGATATCAGTAACCAATATTCAGATGATGCCAGGATTGAATTAATACTGGATGAAAATTTAAAAGAGATTCATGCTGATACAATGCAGCTCAAACAGGTACTGGTCAATCTGGTTCAGAACGCCATCCAGGCCTGTCCGGGGGAACCGCAGATCAGCCTGAAAACAACAGTTCGAAATAAGGTCTGCATAATCCAGATAATTGATCATGGAGCAGGCATCTCTGAAAATAATCTGGCGAAGATATTTGAACCATACTTTACAACTAAGAAAAAGGGAACCGGTCTGGGGCTGGCCATAGTAAGGCGTATTATCCGCCAACATGGTGGAGACATCAAGGCCTTTAGCACCCTGGGTGAAGGATCGACATTTGAAATCAGTCTGCCCTGCAACCGCGAGAATAATTGAAAAAAAAGGATTAGAAAATGGCTGACCATAAAATCAAAATCTTAATCATTGATGATGAGAAAAATATCCGTCTAACCCTTAGAGATATTCTGGAAGATGATGGTCATCAGGTAGTGGAAGCTGGTAGTGGGGAAGCAGGTCTGGATCTGTTAAAACAACAGAATGTAGATCTGGTTCTGCTTGATGTCCGACTACCCGGCATGGATGGAATAGAAGTCTTGAAATCTATTCGCAAGACTGATGAAGAATTGGATGTGATCATGATTTCTGGTCATGCTACCGTTGGGACTGCTGTGGATGCCTTACGTATCGGAGCCTATGATTTTCTAGAGAAGCCCTTGTCCCTGGCAAGGGTGAAACTGGCCATTAGAAATCTCTCGGAGAAACAATCTCTAATAAAAAGATCTACTCTGATTAAACAAGCTGATAAGGTGAAATATCGACTCGTTGGTGACTCTCCTCAAATAAATCAGGTGCTGGATACAGCGCGCCGGGTGGGGCCCACGCATGCAAAAGTTCTGATCCGGGGAGAAAGTGGAACAGGCAAAGAACTGGTCGCTCATGCTATCCACGCTGCCAGTACCCGTTCTGAAGAAGCTTTCGTGAAGTTTAACGCTGCTGCAATTCCATCAGAATTGGTGGAAAGCGAATTATTTGGCCATGAAAAAGGGGCTTTCACAGGTGCTGTCGGTCAAAAAAAAGGCAAAATTGAGATGGCCCATTCCGGCACCCTTTTTCTGGATGAGATCGGTGATATGAGTCTTTCTGCACAGGCAAAAATTCTCAGGGTACTGGAGGATGGAAAATTTGAACGGGTGGGTGGGACTCAGACTCAATCCGTGGATATTCGTCTCCTTGCAGCCACCAATAAACCACTGGAAGAGATGGTCTCATCAGGGGCATTCCGGGAGGATTTATTTTATCGCTTGAATGTTGTTCCAATATATTTACCCCCACTACGAGAACGTGAAGGAGATATCAGAAGTCTCTTAAAACACTTTTTGAACCACTATGCTGCGGAATTAAATCTACTACCAAAATGCTTTTCACGGGATGCCATGAATATGCTGGTGGCTTATCCCTTTCCCGGAAATATCCGCGAATTAAGGAATTTGATCGAACGTCTTTACATTCTCAGTCCTAATACAGAAATCGATATCCACGAGGTGAAACCTCATTTGAACCAAGTAATCTCTGCTGAAGGGGATACGGCGATCTTTAGCGATACCCGCCCCTTTGCCGAAGCCAAGCGTATATTTGAAGAACGTTTTCTAGAATCTCAGTTGCGCCAGCATGCTGGTAACATCAGCCGTACTGCCCAAAGCCTGGGTATGCAGCAATCTAACCTGTCACGTAAACTCAAGGAACTCGGACTAGGCAAACCCTGACCTGATCTTTCCAAAGCATAAAGAATTCGCCGCCATGAATATTACTCGTTTAAGCCTGTCAATTGTGTTGTTGTTATCAGTCATTTATGCTGATACAAAGCAAAAGAATGTCTACACCATGAGAACCCCAAGCCCACCTGTGATTGATGGTGTTATCGATGATGAGGTTTGGGAGTCGGTTCAGCCTGCCAGTGATTTTTTTCGTTTTCAACCGGAGAGTGGTGGGCACGCACCAGTCAGGACCGAGGTTAAGTTTTTATATGATGATGTTGCCCTCTATGTAGCTGCTACCATGTATGATCCTGCGCCAAACAGTATCCCAACTCAGTTGAGTAAACGTGATGATGATGATATTGTAGCCGATTGGCTGGGGCTTTGGATCAACCCCTTCAATGATGGCTCAAACGAACTGAATTTTGCCGTGACAATTGCTGGAGTCCAGATAGATAGAAAATTCAGCCCCAATAACGTTGATGCCAGCTGGAATCCAGTTTGGACGAGTGATGTTAGTCTTCATAGCCAGGGTTGGTCCCTGGAAATGGCAATTCCCTTCAGCCAGATTCGCTTTCCCTCAAAGGATGTTCAAACCTGGGGTATGAATATGGGCCGTTACCGGGCCAGAGACCGGGAAGTGTATACCTGGGCCGATCTGGACAAGGCCGTCGATAATTTTGCTCAACAGGCCGGTCTGTTACACGGCATTGAAAATATTGAAACACCGCTGCGTTTATCCTTTACCCCTTATGTAGCCACTTCCGTGGAACATTATCCGTATGATGTAACTGGTAAAAGTAACATCTCCACCAGTTATCGGGGCGGCATGGATCTCAAGTACGGGATCAATGAGAGCTTTACTCTGGATATGACCCTAATTCCAGATTATGGTCAAGTGCAATCGGACAATCAGGAGTTAAATCTTACTCCTTTCGAGATTCGTTACAATGAACATCGTCCCTTTTTTACTGAGGGAACTCAACTGCTACAAAAGGCTGGTCTTTTTTATTCGCGTCGGGTGGGGTCTACCCCGGTACGATATTGGCAGGTTTACGATGGCGAAGGGTTAGATGATGGGGAAGAATTACTCACCAATCCTGATGTAACTCAACTGATCAACGCCACCAAGGTGACTGGTCAAACTGTAAACGGTATTGGCCTGGGCTTTTTTAATGCTGTCACGGCAGCGACCTACGCTACTATTGAGGATTCAGTGGGAAATGAACGTGAATATCTAACCAATCCTTTGACCAATTATAACCTGGTTGTGGTTGGCAAAAATCTTAAGAATGGATCAGACTTTAGTGTGGCTAACACCAATGTTCAAAGATTCTCCAGTGACGATACAACCAGTGATTTTAGAGATGCCAATGTGATTGGTTTTGAAACACGATTATTGACCGCGGATTCTAAATGGGTCTTGGAAGCCGGTGGTGCCTATGATCAGCTCAGCTATCAGGATAGTATTTCTAGCGGTTTTAAATATTATGTGGGCTTTTCAGAGGGTCTGGGTGCGTTTCAATATGGACTGGAGCATAACGTTGAAAGTGAATTCTATAATCCCAATGATATGGGCTATCTCAGGCAACCTAATGAGTATGCCCAAAATGGTTGGATATCACTCAGGACCCTAAACCCGGTTTGGAAAGTAAATAGTGCCAATATCCGAGTCAGTGCCAATTATTCCAGTCGCTTTAATCCGCGAGTCTATTCCAGTTTCAATTTAAACGCCCATTACAATGTAACGTTTAAAAACTACTATTCCTGGGGTGGAGGACTCTCTCTAAGACCCATAGAAGCCCATAACTATGATGAACCGCGGGTTGCAGATAGATATTTTAATATTCCTACAGGTTTAAATTTTCATACCTGGATTTCATCAAACTACAGCAAAGCTTTTTCCATGAACGCCTGGACTGGTGCTTCAACCAAAAATCGACGTGGATCCCAATGGAATGGTGTCGGTTTTACTCCACGCTGGCGGGTTAATAATCAGTGGTTTATTCAGTATGATGTAGAATTGCACATGAACGAAAATGACTATGGATTTGCTGATTATGATTTGCTGGATAATCCTGTTTTTGGTAAGCGAGATCAGGTTACCATCACCAATAGTTTTAACTCGAGTTACATCTTCAGTCGTGATTTGGAATCTGATATCCGTATGCGCTATTACCGTTCTACTGTGGAATACAAGGAGTTTTATGATCTTCGGGCAGATGGAGATTTGGATCCTGCTGCATATTTATACGATCTGAACACGGTGTTTGGCGCCTTTACTATTGATGCTGTTGTAACCTGGCGCTTTTCGCCGGGCAGTGAGTTGAATATTACCTGGAAAAATGCGATCTTCACCTCTGGTGATGACCCGGGAATTTCCTATCTGAATGATGTCAAAGATCTCCCCAACCTGGATCAAAGTAACAGTATCTCATTAAAACTGCTGTATTATGTTGATTATTGGACCTTGAAGCACAAAATGTAGATCAAGTTCATAATCTTTTTGAATAGAACTCATAGCTAGAAACTCCAGGTCCAATTTCAGGTCCAAACCGCCTATGGCTTTAAAGTCTTTTTGAGATACACACGGATTTTCACGGATTTTTATATGATGGAACCGCATAAGATCACGTAGAACCATCCTGCAGACTGCCATTCTTGCTATCTGTGAATATCTGTGTCCCATCTGTGGCTAAGGGAAAGCTGCAGGCAATCATTATCAAAGTACACATTTTTTATATGTTCTATGGACAGAATGGAGGTGCAATTGGTATTATCCAAGTTTTATGGCATGGAGCTTGCCATAAAAAGAGACTTGAAAACAGGAGAGTCATATGTACAAAATTTTAAAAGCTGATTTTATTGCTCCCAATGTGAAAAGTTTCGTTATTGAAGCTCCTCTCATTGCTAAAAAACGCCAGGCAGGCCAGTTTGTCATGCTGCGCGTTCACGATAAAGGGGAACGTATTCCCATCACAATAGCCGATTCAAGCAGCGAAGAAGGCTGGATCAGTATCATTGTTCAAGGTCTGGGTAAGACCAGTGCTCACATGAATACGCTGGAAGCGGGTGATCATTTACAAGATTTGGTGGGACCTCTTGGACTACCTACCCATATTGAGAATTGGGGCACCCTGGTCTGCATCAGCGGGGGAGTTGGAACGGCTGAAGCATTACCCATTGCCGCTGCTGGCAAAGCAGCCGGGAACAGGGTTATTTCAATTATTGGAGCTCGTCATAAAGATTTGATCATTGCTGAGAATCAAATGGCTGAGCTGGTGGACGAAGTCCGGATTTCTACCGATGATGGATCAGCAGGACGTCATGGTCTGGTTACTGATGTACTTCAGGATCTTATGAATGAAGGTATCACGCCGGATATGATCGTTGCCATCGGACCGTTACCGATGATGGCAGCTGTCTCCAATCAAACCAAAGAAGATGGTATCCCTACCATGGTCAGCCTGAATGCCATTATGGTGGATGGTACTGGAATGTGCGGGGCCTGTCGGGCAACCGTAGGCGGTAAGACGGTCTTTGTTTGTGTTGATGGACCTGAGTTTGATGGCCATCAAGTAGATTTTAAGGAACTGGGAATGCGCCAGAAAATGTACAAAAAACAGGAGGCGGAATCTCACAAGTGCTTCCTGGAAAGACAGATGAAAAAGCTTAAAGCTGAACAATTGGCAGAGGGGGTCTGATCATGAAACGTGAAAAACCTCAATCATTCAATAGTGTGCCGATCAAAGAACGTTTGACCATCCCCCGTCAGGATATGCCGGAGCAGGATGCCTTACTGCGCAGTACAAATTTCCTGGAAGTGAATCTAGGATTTACCCCTGAACAGGCCGTGATTGAAGCACAGCGCTGTATTGAATGTGCCAGCCCTACCTGCATGGATGGGTGTCCTGTAAATATCAAAATCCCCGACTTTATTCAATTAATTTGTAAAGAAGACTTTGTGGGAGCAGCTGAAAAAATTAAAGAAGACAACTCTTTGCCAGCAATCTGTGGGCGAGTTTGTCCCCAGGAAACTCAGTGTGAGCAGGTTTGTGTGGTGGGTAAACGATTTGAACCTGTTGCCATTGGACGTCTGGAACGCTTTGTCGCAGATTATGCCATGGAGCACGGATCTGACACCACCCCTGTTTTTCAAAAACCTGAACCTAGTGGTCAAAAGGTTGCCATTGTTGGATCAGGACCCGCTGGTCTTGCTGTGGCCAGTGATTTGATTAAAGAGGGTCACGAGGTCACCGTCTTTGAAGCACTCCATGAGTTTGGCGGCGTATTGGTCTATGGAATTCCAGAATTTCGACTGCCCAAAGCCATTCTACGTGAAGAGGTTGCTAATCTGGAAACCAAGGGTGTCAAATTTATCAAGAACTTTATCGTTGGCCGAACCATGACCATCCAGGAACTAATGAACGATGAAGGCTATGATGCTGTCTTCCTTGGCTTGGGTGCTGGATTACCACGCTTTATGAATATCCCCGGTGAAAATCTTAATGGTGTTTACTCAGCCAATGAATTTTTAACACGTTCAAACCTGATGCGCGGATATGAGTTCCCAGAATGGGATACACCACTCTATCGTGCTAAACACGCCATTATTGTTGGTGGTGGCAATACCGCTATGGATGCCGTCAGGACAGCCAAACGCCTGGGTGCCGACGAAGCATCCATCGTTTATCGTCGTTCTGAAGAAGAAATGCCGGCCCGTAATGAAGAGATCCACCATGCCAAGGAAGAGGGTGTGAAATTCATGAACCTGGTAAATCCCATCGAATTCATTGGTGATGAACAGGGTAGCGTTGTGGCAGCAAAATGTCTACGTATGGAATTAGGTGAGCCAGATGATTCCGGTCGTCGTCGTCCCATCCCCATGGAAGGGTCTGAATTCGTTATGGACGTGGATATGGTGGTCATCGCAGTTGGAAACGGATCAAACCCGCTTATTTCTCAGACAACCCCGGAAATTGAAACCAATAAATGGGGCAATATTGTGGCCGATGATGATGGACGAACCTCTATGGAAGGTGTTTTTGCCGGAGGTGATATTGTCAGTGGCGGTGCTACCGTTATTTTAGCCATGGGGGCCGGTCGGAAATCTGCTGCAGCTATCAGCGAATATTTGAAAGCAAAAGTCGGGAGTGTTGTATGAGTTTAAATGAGCAAATCAGCTCCATGAATATGGATGAGATCCTGGAGATGTGTATCGATCAGGAGCAACAGGCAATTGATCTGTATTGTTTGGCCCGGGATCAGGCAAAAGATGAAAGCTCCCGCCAGAAATTTCAAGAATTGGTCGATATGGAAACGGAGCATAAAGTAGCCCTCAGGAAATTTGAGATTGAGAAATATCTGGAACTTCCACCAGCGGATTTAAAAGTTACTGATTATCTTTTGGAACCCACCCTTCAGGAAAACATGACGATCCAGGAAATCGTTATTCTTGCTGCAAAAAGGGAAGGTAAAACAGCCCGGATGTATCAGGACCTGGCTGATCACTTTAGCGCTGATAAGAAGCTTAATACGTTTTTCCAGATGATGGCGGATGAAGAACTTCGGCATAAGCATGATTTGGAAACTGAGTATGAAAAGGAGTTTCTACAAGAGGGTTAGGCCCTGTTTCTGAATCAAAATCACAAAAAGCAAATATTTAGAGCCTCAGTTTAGCTGGGGCTCTTAATTTTACAGAATAGATACTTGCTGTAGTTACACCAATTACAGGTGAAGTAAAAATGGAAAAGATGAAGAATTTATCGCGCATATGGAAGTACAACTGGTATTAGCGACACTTTAATGATATCTTTCGCTCTCAGTTTATAGCAAAGGAATAGAAGTGATCATCGAAAAATTAATCTCCCTGTTGGAGACCCAGGCTGACAGCTTGTCAGAGAGTTGGATTCAATTACTAAAAGAGAATGAGTATGTGGGGACCTATCAGCTGATTGATGAAGATAATCTATCTAAATATGCTCATTTTATTTATGAGCAACTGAAGTTGTGGTTGGACTGGCAGCTTACCTCGGCAGAAGTTGCAAAACTATTCTGGCAGGTTGGTGTGGAACGGAAAGTACAGCAGATTCCCATTTCGGATATCTATTACACTATCGTGCTTGCCCGACGAAATTTGTATATCAATATCCTGGAAAAAATTGGTGAAGATGATGTACATGACATGCAGGAGATCATTGCCTTTACCAGCAGAATCACCTATTTTTTTGATAAGATTGGCTATTTTGTAATTAAAGGTCATCAAGGTTCTGAAGAGCCCACAGCCGGGGATGAAGCGTCTCTGGATAAGGTTTTAAAAGCCTTTAGATCAGGAAGTAGTCCAGTTTAGATTTCAACTGAAAATGGTATTATACCAATTACAGTTCCAAATGCACGCTAAGTGTCTTCGCGAGCAGAGCGCGGCGATCTCAGAGCCCCAGCCAAAAAGAGATTGCCACGTCCCTACGGGACTCGCAAAGACGAAACCCAACAACAAGCAAGTATCACATAGATCGCGCACTACGAGGAATAATTGGTATTACATCTGATCCGGGGCACTGATCCCCAAAATATCTAAACCATTTCTTAAGGTAATTTGAATCGCTTTCAGCAGGGCTAATCTGGCTCTGGAAAGCTCCGGATTATCCAGGTCAATAACTTTATACTCCGTGTAAAACTTGTGCAATGCTGTGGCCAGACTAAATAGATAGCCGGGGAGATGATGAATTTCCAGAGCCCGTCGACAATGATCAATAACTTCAGGAAACTCAAGCGCTTCATTGATTAAAGCCACTGTAAACTCTTCATCCAAGAGGGTCAGGTCAGCATTTTCATCGTCTGGTTCTAATCCGCGTTCCCGGGCTCGACGAAATATACTGGATATCCGGGCATGGGCATATTGCAGGTAGAATACTGGATTTTCTTCGGTTTGTCGTTTTGCCAGATCAAGGTCGAAATTAAGATGACTGGAACCGCTACGCATGATGTAGAAATAGCGGACCACATCGACACCGACTTCATCGATCAATTCATCCAGGGTTACAAAATTTGCTTTTCGAGTAGACATTTTCACTACTTCACCGGAGCGCAACAAGGTCACGAACTGATGAATAACCACCTTAATATGCTCGTTTTCCAGCCCCATCACCTTTAAGGCTGAGAGTACATCAGGATAGGCATCAATATGATCAGCCCCAAAAACATCAACCACCAGGTCAAATCCCCGAACAATTTTCTCACGGTGATACGCAATATCTGGTAGACGATATGTCGGTTCTCCGCTGGACTTCACCAGAACCCGGTCCTGATCAACCCCTAATTCAGTGGTCTTGAACCAGGTGGCACCATCTTTTTTGTAGAGGAGACCCTTTTTCTGCAGAATGTCCAGAACTTCGTCAATTTTACCGGTCTCATATAATGAGCGTTCATTGAAGAAAACATCATGAACTACACCAATGCGTTTCAGGGTGGTTTTAATAATGGAAAAAATTGATTTTTCAGCAAAATCCTTAAAGATATCTACAGCACTATTCTGATCCAGATCCGGTTGTTCAGCCAGGAGGTTCCTGGCCACATCGATAAGATAAGTTCCCTCATAGCCCCCATCTGGTAGAACAACTGAGTGACCCTGTAATTCTAAGTAGCGGGACTTCAACGATTCACCCAGGAGGCGCATCTGACGACCGGCATTATTAAAATAGTATTCCCGGGTTACAGCATAACCGGACCAGGTCAGGATCGAAGCCAGCGTATCGCCCAGGACTGTTTGACGTCCGTGACCGACAGTCAGGGGACCAGTAGGGTTGGCACTGACAAATTCAACCTGGGCGGTTTTTCCAGCACCAAAATCATTTTTACCATAGTTCTCACGTGCATGTAGAATATGTTTCAGCTGGGCTGTCAAATAGTCAGCGGATTGAAAGAAGTTTATGAAGCCGGGTTTGACAATCTGGAATTTTTCCACAATTGCTGAATCCAGATCAATGTCGGTCATCAATTCCTCAGCAATTTGCAGGGGAGACCGTTTCAGGGCACGAGCGAGTGTCATGGCAATGTTGGTTGCCCAATCGCCATTCTCGATTTTTTTGGGCCGAGAGAATTGGAGCTGTTCAGTTGACCAGCCCAACTGAATCAGGCGGGCAGTGATCTGTTCTTCTAAATAATTAAACATAACGGTCTCATGAAAAGTTTGACCACAGAGCTCAATATGACCTTGTGGTTGTTATCATTGATGGTGGTACACATGTACTGATTATTCAATTAATTATGTTGTTGAAAGCAGTCGGTATTTGGTGTTATACCAAATGCAAGTCATAATGGCACGAAATAAATGAGCCGAAAGGCGAGTTAAATCCCCTCCCGGGAGGGGTTGGGGGTGGGTCGGAAAGGTGCAAAATGGAACTGCATTTGGTATTATATCATAAACAGATGTTAACTGGACTGTCATTTGTATTCTCTGGGTTCTTTATAATCGCTGGAGCTGAAAAAATTATAGATTGTCAAAGAGGGGTGTATCGGCATCTGAAAGCTGTTCAGTATCAGACAATTCTGTGATTTCAGCATCAATCCAGAGTCGTTCCAGATCATAGAAATTTCGACTGGCCTCATGAAAGATGTGAACCACAACATTGATATAGTCCAACAAGATCCATTCGCGGCTGTCGTAACCTTCCCGGTTGAAGGGATGTTCCACTGCTGACATCTCGTCTACAATGTGATCGGTGATGGCTTTCACCTGTACATCCGAATTTCCAGAGCAGATCACAAAGAAATCTGTCATGGATGTCAGCTTATGGACATCCATCACCTGAATTTTATTAGCTTTTTTTTGCAAGGCAAGCTGGCCGATTTCAAAAGCAAGTTTTTTTGAATCTGAGTAATTGTCAGGCATAAATCATTTCATTTTTATTATTTGTGGATAGACTGAATAATTGGACTGTGGACTTTATGACTTTTTCGCTTTATAGGCAGGTACAGATTTATAGTCATGGCCAATGATCATGGTAATATCCACAGCCAGGCTAACATCCTCTTCGATGCTTACCCGATCACGGGTTATTCCCAGTTCTTCTGCCAGCTTAAAGGCGGCTTCTGTATTCTTAGAGCGGGCGATAATGATGGTGTTATCATAGCGAAAATGAGCAGCATTTTCGGTATTCAGCACATCAAAGGTTTTCTCATGAACAATATCCTTGAAGAGTGCAGCAACTCCGCTTATTCCACAGCCATTTAATATCTCAACACTTACATTGGGGTATTTTTTACTGGCGATCAAAGTTTCCGGTGTGACCTCTTTAGGAATTTCTGCATAATAGCGCATTTCTTCGGCTACAGCCCGGTTGTTGGTATGGCGATTCCAAAAAGACCAGATGAAGGTTAACACCAACACCGAAAGTGCCAGCATAAGTACATTGACCAGCATATCTGCTGATTGTGCTGGTCGTTTCTTGCGATTTTTTTTGGTTGCGCGTCTGGATTGCTTGGAAGCTTTGCTGTTCAGGACTTTAGCCATATACGATTAGTACCCCAGAGGTCTGTATGCGTTGGGTGTATAAAACTGGTTATAATAGTTCGTGGGAAGCATATTAATTCCAATATGAAAAAACATGTTTTCTTTGGGCTGGTAGGTAATCTCGCCGCCGTAAAGGATATTGTCTTTACTAAACCCATTGATAAAAGAATATTGCTCATTAATAGGGGCGAAACTTGAAAATGGAGAATGCATAAGACCCACATAACCACGAACACTTATTTGAGGGTTTATCGCATAATCAAAACTGGATTTCAACAGACCCATGGCAACGGCATTGCCAGCCATGGAACTCATTTGCATGGAATAGCTATTGTGAAAATTGACCTGGGAAAGATCAATCCCAAAAATACTGGCTGAACCAACTGAGCTAAATTTATTAAGGCCAGGAATGTCAGGTACATCCTTTTGATACTGTGCCTGAAGCAACAGGGGTGCTGTCATAATGAGCACCATAATAATTAATATCTGTCTGCCATTTCCAAGCTTCATAGTCTACTCCTGAGCAGCTAAAATCTTCGCTTCCACTGTCTTTAATTCTTCCACAGTGTTGATACCCTGAATTTCAGAAAAAGTTTCACAGATTTCAACCCCTACCTTTGCCCCTGTCTTTTGCAATAATGGCAGGACATCGGGCAGATAATATTCGCCCTGAGCGTTGCTGTTGCCCACTTTGTTCAGTTCAGAGAAGAGTTTTTTGCTGTCAAAAACGTAAATGCCGGAATTGATCTCATTGATGCTTAGCTGCTTTTCAGTGGCATCCTTGTGCTCCACCACGTAATCGAAGTGATCATTTTCAGTCCGCAGAACCCGGCCATAACCCGTAGGATCGTCGGCTAGAGCAGTCAGTACTGTGGCAGCAAAATTTCCATCTCGGTGCTTTTTCAATAGTGCTGCTAAAGTACTGCCGCGCAGTTGGGGTACATCTCCGGATAGTACAATAATATCACCATCAAAATCTTTTAAAAGTTCAGCAGTTTGCTGGACAGCATGACCGGTACCTAACTGTTCCAATTGCTCGGCAAAAAGAACCGCTTCAGCTTGAAGCGTCTTTCTCACAATTTCCTGCTGATGTCCAACAATACAAATGATCTTCGAAGGTGTCAAGCTGTTAGCTTGATCCACTACATATTGGATTAATGGTTTGCCCAGAATAGGGTTGCATACTTTTGGGATATCATCCCGTTTCATACGCGTCCCTTTTCCGGCTGCCATAATTACTACTGCTAATTGTTTACTCATTTTCCATCCCGATTTGTTGTCAATTTAAGCGTCTCAAGTGTAAAGGGTACGAATTTCGGTCTTAGACCGATTTAATGATGCCACCACCAACCACATATCCATCCTGGAAAAACACAGCTGATTGTCCCGGTGTAATGGCATTTTCCGGTTTCTCAAAGATAACTTTTATCTCTTCATCATCGATCCGGGTGATTGTAGCGGGTTTAGCCGCATGGTTATAGCGAATCTGAACCGTAACCGGCGTGTTAAAAATATGCTCCTCTGGTATCAACCAATTGCAGGAATTAACCCGAAAGGTTGTGGCTTCAGCGGCCGCTCTATTGCCCACATGAATAACATTTTTTTCCACATCGATCTTATTGACAAAAACACGCTCTCCAGTTGCCAGCCCCAGACCTTTGCGTTGACCAATAGTATAATTGTAAATTCCCTGGTGTTGTCCGATCACCTCACCCTGAGTATTGATAAAGTCACCGGTGGGTGCGCTGGCCACCATCTCGGGATATTGTTCATTAAGGAAGCGCCGGTAATCATTATCTGGTACGAAGCAGATTTCCATGCTTTCCGGAGTATCCGCGGTGTGCATGTCAGCTTGGCTTGCCAGTGCCCGGACTTCTTTTTTGGAAAGGTCACCCAGGGGGAACAGAGTCCGCTCTAAATCTTCAGGACGGATGCCCCACAATACGTAGGATTGATCTTTGTGCAGATCCTTCCCGCGACCAATTACCCATTTTCCGGAAGCTTTATGTTTGATCTTGCGAGCATAGTGTCCTGTTGCCAGATAGTCCACTTCCAGATCATCCAGTTTGTTCAGAAGCGCATGCCATTTGATCTCTGTGTTACAGATGATACAAGGGTTGGGTGTGCGGCCGGCCTGATACTCAGAAACAAAGTTTTTGATGACGATCTGCTTGAATTCAGCTGACATATCCAGAGTGTAGTGGGGGATTCCCAATGTGGCACACTCGGCTTTGGCATTGTTAATGTCATCCAGAGAACAGCAGTTACTTTCATGGGTGGGTTGACCACCAGTATCGATGTAGCCCCAGAATTTCATGGTCACACCGATAACATCGTAACCCTGTTCTACCAGGAGTCGGGCAGCCAGGGAGCTGTCTACGCCACCACTCATGGCTATGACGACTTTTTTGTGTGTTGGTGCCGTCACTTCAAATCTCTTTTAATTGAGTTAATGATCCGTTCCAGTTCATCACAGAATAGATCGATTTCAGATTGAGTGGTTTCCAGTCCCAGAGAGATTCGCAGACTGGCTTGAGCCAGGGAATCCTTCAGTCCCATTGCAGTTAAGACATGGGAGGGAGCCTGAGAGCCTGAGCTGCACGCCGAGCCATTTGAGACAGCCATATTAGCCATATCCAGGCGAATAAACAGAGCTTCACCATCCACATCATGGAAGGAACAGTTCAGAATATGGGATGCGTGATCTTCAATCTTATGGTTGATCCGAATTCCGGGAATAGTCGATAATCGTTGAGATAAGTAGGTCGATAAAACTTCGAAATGTTGGTGAGATATCTGGATGTTAGCCTGGTGAAAACCGAGTGCCAGAGCGAAGGATCGGGCACCCAGCGTATTCTGAGTTCCAGCTCGTTGATTATGTTCCTGATCACCACCATGATTCTGCCCCTTGAGCGGGGTTCCTTTGCGCAGATACAGCACACCGATTCCCGCTGGAGTTCCGATTTTATGACCGGAGCAGGAAAGTGCATCCAACTTCAAGTGATCTACCTGAATTGGAATATGTCCCAAAGCCTGGACGGCATCACAGTGAAATAGGATTCCATTTTTTCGGGCAATCTTACTAATTTCTGTAATGGGATGGATCAATCCGGTTTCGTTGTTGACCCACATGAGGGAGATCAAGGTCGTTGTTTCAGTGAGGGTTGCCTGCAACTCAGCCAGATCGATCTGGCCGTTGGAATTAACCTGTAGATAGCTGACCTCAAAACCCTGCTGCTCCAGCTGTTTAAAAGTTTCCAAAACAGAAGGATGCTCAGTCTGGCAGGTGATGAGATGCCGACCCTTATGGATATGCGCATGAGCAAGCCCCAGGATTGCCAGATTATTGGCTTCAGTACCTCCTGAAGTGAAGATGATCTCACTGGGTTTACAGCCCAGAATACGAGCGGTGTCCAGTCGGGCTGTTTCGAGAGTGGCGGCAGATTTACGGCCCTGTGCATGAATGCTGGACGGGTTGAATAGCGGTTCAGCCAGCCAGCCAACCAGAGCCTGTTTGACCTGAGGTAAAAGGGCGGTTCCAGCAGCATGATCCAGATATATGCTATTAGCTTGTATCATCGTCCGAACATAGTCGAAAGCAGTGCCTGAGGAAATTATTATTGAAGCCATAAAGTAGAAACTAGTCCTAGTCTGTACGTCATCCTGAGCGGAGTCGAAGGATACAGATATCAGGTCGTTAAACCGGCCAAGGTTAGTCGTAATGTTAGTGTTTTCTATATCCCTCATACAAGCCTTTTGTCCCTCGACTCCGCTCGGGATGACGGACATAGGTTCTTACGGTTATCTAAAGCCGGTTTAATAATCAAAAAAATATGTCCAGTTTACATCTACACAAAATCTCAATGCCTTTTTTGGGCTTGCCTGGAGAGGAAAAGCCCAAACTTATTGCCCTGATTGACGCTTTTTCCTCCTTCCTTATTTGTGATTCCCGCTTAATTTCACAGCAAGCTCATGAGAGATCTACACCTCCATATTGACACAGTAAGACGCCTTTTACGACGTCATGCCAAGAGTAATCTTGAGAATATGCTGGCCAAACTGCACCCTGCAGATCTGGCTTTGATCTTCAGACATATTTCTACTGAAGAACGTAATGAAGTCTTTTTAACTATTGCCTCAGTAGATCATGCTGCTGAAGTGGTTTCTGAGATGGATGAACACCTCATTGAAGAACTGCTCACCGAATTGCCCATAGAAAAAACCATGCAACTCATGAAAGCCCTTTCTACCGATGATGAAGCAGATATTCTTCAATTGCTTCCCGATGATTTGGCCGAGGAAATCCTCAATCGCCTGAAAGACAGTGAGTCCGATGAACTGGAATCCCTCATGGCCTATCCGGAGAATTCGGCCGGTGGTTTGATGATTCCGGATGTCTTTGCGCTCCATGAGGATATCACGGTAGGTGAAGCCATCGCATCCATCCAGAATCAGGATGAACAGGAGATGGTATTTTATCTCTATGTTGTGGATGATCGCCAGCACCTGGTAGGAGTAATCTCTCTCCGGGATCTGATCACATCCAAACCCAATAAAAAATTAAGCCAAATGATGACCGTAAATGTCCATTCCGTACAACCTATGACGGACCAGGAAGAAGTCGCTCAAATGGTTTCCCGCTACAATATTTTGGCTGTACCGGTTGTGGATGATAGTAACAAGCTTTTGGGGATTATCACGGTTGATGATGTTATCGATGTAATCCGTGAAGAAGCTACTGAAGATTTTCTACAGATGGCCGGTGCCGGTCGTGATCGGGATATTCTCATGAAGAGTGCCTTTTCCAATGCCAAAACCAGGGCCCCGTGGCTTTTTGCCAGTTGGATTGGTGGTATGCTGGTAGTGAGTATAATTACCACCTATGAGGAAACCCTGGGTCAGGTTCTGGCTCTGATGGCATTTTTACCCGTTGTTATAGGTATGGCGGGTAATGTTGGCAACCAGACCGCCACTATTGTTGTTCGGGGAATTGCCACAGGAAGAGTTGAGCCGTCGAGTGCTTTGCAAGTGGTATTGAAGGAACTCAAGGTTGGTTTCATGTTAGGCGCTTTGTATGGTCTTCTCCTGGGTGGAACAGGTTATCTACTGGGCTGGTTGGGGTACATGGATATTGGTGTCATGACGGCCGTTGAGTTGGGTTTCACCATCGGTGTTGGGATTATTCTAGCCATGGTTACAGCCGCTTTTATCGGGGCGCTGGTTCCGGTAGCCTTAAATCGAATACATCTGGATCCAGCTGTTGCAACGGGTCCATTTGTCACTACATCAGTTGATATTCTGGGTGCAGTTGTTTATTTCCTTGTGGCCGGATTTTTTATTCTTTAAAAAAAATGGATTTATTTATTGGCAGTCTGCTGGTCATAGTTACCCTGGTCTATGCTAGTTTTACCAGCGTTATTATTCGGGGACTTTTCCTAAACATATTCAGAGCTAGCCGGACTGATCATCCTGATGTGGCTGTGGTGATCGCAGCTCGCAATGAGGAGCAGAATCTCCCACAGCTTTTAGCTGATCTTGCTGCACAGAATTATCCAGGTAAGTTAGACTTTTATCTAGCCGATGATCGGTCCACTGATTCGACCTGGCGTATTTTGGAGCAGTTTTCCCGGAGGCATGCTAATCTGCATCCGGTCCGGGTAACCGACCTGTCCCAGAATATGACTCCCAAAAAGAATGCATTAACCCAGTGCTTGAAGCAGACAACAGCGGAACTTATTCTTACGACAGATGCTGATTGCCGGGTAGGTCCCAGTTGGGTTGCCAGTGCAGTTTCTCAGATGGATGAAGAAGTGGGAATTCTGGTTGGTTATTCCCAGGTTGAGGCGAGCACTCTTTTTCAACGCTATCAGGCTTTGGATTTTATTGGCATCATGGTAGCCAATGCGGGTATGATGGCCCAGGGTCAGGCTTGGAGTGGTTCTGGACAAAATTTAGCCTATCGTCGATCTGCCTTTACAGCAATTGGGGGTTTTAACCCGGTTGCTCATAAAGTCTCGGGAGATGATGTTTATCTGGTACAGACGATTCCTGCCAAGACCGGATTACAAGCCAGGTTCAACTTTGATTCGGATCATTTTGTACGAACAATGCCCATGGATACTCTAAAAGCATTTTTGAACCAACGCATCCGTTGGTCCTCGAATTCCAAGGGATTGGAGAAGAATAAACCCTGGTTTTTCACCTTTTTAGTGAGTGCCTTTTTAACCAATCTGATCCTGCTAATTTCAGCATTGGCTGGTTGGTTCAGTGTTTTCTTTTGGTCTGCTGTGATTATCAAGTTTTTGGCAGAGGGTCTGGTCCTCTTGGCAGGCGCCCGTCGTTTTGGCTATTGGTCGCTTTTGGCGATCTACCCGCTATGGTTTTTGGCTCAGCCGATCTATATCAGCTATGTAGGTCTCAGAGGATTACAGGGGAAGTTTAGTTGGAAGCCCTAATCAATCCAGATGAATTATAAACAGCTATTATTTTTGGGTCTAAGTTGGAGTGCACTTACAGCAACTCCGCTGGAACAGATAATCCAATATGAAGCGGCCTATATGGGGATACCATTGTTAAACATGACCTTGACCTGGGTGGAAGATGATACCAGTATCCAGATCACTTACGACAATCAACTCAAGCCGTTCATCGCCTATTTTCACCCGATCCACAATATTTATCAGGTTCATTTCCGGCGAAACAATTTTGCTCCTCTTGATTGGTCAAAAACTGTTTCCGAAGGGAATATGCAGTTTCAGTTAAGGGCTAAACGATCTGTTGATGGGCAAAAAGTCAGCTTTTCGAATGGTCTTAGTCTGGATTTTCCGGATCAGGGTTTCACGGTTTTTTCAGCCACTCATTTTTTAGCGTCCAAAGCTCCTCGGGCTGATCTTTTCCCTATGAAGATCCCTGTATTTATTGATGGTGAGGTGTGGGAAGCAAGCGCAGAACGTTTTGATGTCAAACAGCCCCATCCAGACCATGAATTATTGGGGAATGTGGTCCTGATCCAGGCTGATCTGCATTATATCGGTGGAGAATCTATTATCCCGGAAAATGATATTCTTACCTCGGTCATTGCTACTGAAGGGACCCGTTTTTTGCTATGGGTAATTCCTGATGGCACCTATATCAAAGCCCAGTTTGGGAGATTCCCCAAGGCGGTAGTAATGAATCGTGTGGGCACCAGGTAGGCCGGAACAGTAAGTCCTGAAATTTGTTTCACCGGGGTTGAACGCGGGCAAGAATAAATTTATAGCATTATCGCAGCGGATATTTACTTTAGAAATCTCAATAACTTGCTGTTGACAACAACATGATGAGGTAACTAACCGGTCGAAGATCCTGTCCGTTGCGACATTTAACTGATTTAATTGATTGTTGACTGGAGCAGTTTAGAACCATGATAAGTGCAGAAAAGGTTTCTAATGAGAGTTGTAGGGTCAACTGGATCCGCTGTAGCAATTTACCTGGAAGGTTTCTATGATTGATAAACCTAAAATATCGTATCCATTATTCGAAAGTTTTAAAGATAAATTAAAGCCCAATCGCAGCCAGGCTCAACTGGCTCTTTCACAAGCCACCGTTTTTAGTCGACTTTCCTGGCGAGAGATCAAGGTAGTTGAACATGCGGTCCACATCCGTAATTATATAGCCAAGGAGCCGATCTTTGAGCAGGATGATCCTGGAAGCGGAATGTATATCATCATTGAGGGGTGTGTCGGCATCTTTTTGGATATACCTCAAAAAGAACCCAGGCAATTATCCAAACTGAATGAGGGTGATTTCTTTGGCGAGATTGCTTTGCTGGACTCATCTTCCCGAACTGCTGCAGCTATAGCTCTGGATAATTGTACGATTATCGGTTTTTATCGTCCGGACCTGATGGAAATTCTTAAAACTAAACCAGCCCTGGGCAACAAGATATTGTTAGCTCTATCAGAGGTTCTGGCAACCCGGTTGCGCAGTACTAACAGTGAACTGGTAAAGGTATCAGGCCGTTTGGAAGAATTAATTGAAGCGGGAGATCATGAATAGGCAGGATCCAATTCAGATCGCCCCTCAGTCGGTGCGTTTCTTTCACCAGAACTTATTCAAGACGCTGGTCTATTTCTTGGTCCTCATTTTAATAATGGCCGGGGCTTATAAAGCAGTACCCCTGGTGATGGATGCCCTTTTTCTTTTGGTTATTGCAGTCATTCTCACAGTCATCCTTAATCCATTGGTTGATCGCCTTGAGTCCTCAGGTGTTAGTCGAATTGTTGGCGCTTTGACTATTTTTGGTGGGATATTCAGTATTGTTGGGCTGGGTATCGTCAAAGGTATTCCTGCCTTATTATCGGAGATCGGTAGGATCAATGATGTAATTCGTCAGGGAGCAGCCACTGATTCTCTGGATTCTTTTATGCATGATATCAACACAAAGATTGCTCAATATATCCCCGATTTCCAATTCGATTTGGATATCATTTCAGATTTATCAGCCCAATTTTTCGGACAATTAGGTACGCTTTTAGCGGGTGCTTTGAACACGCTTACCACCATCATTTTTATTCTAATCATAACCATGTTTTTTCTAGTTGATGGTTCTCGGATGATGAAAAAACTGATTGAAATAGTGCCCAATCGTTATTTTGAGATGTCCTTGAACATGACTTATAAAACCAAAAAACAGCTAACTAACTTTCTAAGGGGGCAACTCCTGGCTGCTTTGGGAGTTGCGATCCAGTCAATTATCGGGTTGAGTCTGTTAAATTGGTTTTTTGATGCAAATATCTCTGGAGTAGTTCTGATTAGCTCTATTGCCGGACTGGCCAATATGATTCCATTTATAGGGCCATTCATGGGGATGTTGCCGGCCATCATCATCAGCCTGTTCAATAACCTGGGTGACCCTATTGCGGCCGCTAATTTTTACTATATCATCCATATCATAGTGATGTTCTTTATTGTTCAGATGATCGACAATAATGTGATTTCACCCATCGTGGTTTCAGGGTCCATGGATATGCATCCATTAACGGTAATCCTATTGATTCTCATTGGCTCACAAATTGGTGTATTGGCTATGTTTTTAGCGGTACCAGCCTGGGGGATTGCCAAGGTAATAATTCAGGAGGTTTACCAGGGATTAAAGGGGCATCGTTTAATCTGACTGTAGCTATACCAATTGTACCTCCAAAGGTATAGTGATTTCTTCATCTTTTTCTGTTTTCAAGCTTGACGGTCTTGCAAAAAAATGTCTCTCGCAGAGAACGCAGAGACGCAGAATGTTGATATTTATGAGTTTAGACCTGTTTGCGATATGTGGTTATGTTTAATGTACTTAGTGTGCATTCTATGATTTCTCAATTACTTTTTGCGGGATTGTCACATTTTAAGTTTGTCAAACAGCAAAATATTTTGAATATAATAGACACTTTGGAACTGAATATAGTGTGC